>PEYP01000105.1 GCA_002774315.1 Candidatus Stahliibacteriota bacterium CG08_land_8_20_14_0_20_40_26 | reverse complement strand
TCAAGCCTCGGGACAAAAAAACTCAACTGCGAATTCTCCCGTCTTTTCATCTGTCAATCGATTGAACAGAAGATACCCAGCGGGTTTTTTTTGCTATTTGGCATCGCTATTCACACTTTAAAGAATTGGGTAAAGGAAACGAATAGAATTGGTTCGTTGAAGATCACAGATTACTATGCCCTGAATGACCTTGCCCCAGGCATCGCAGCAGGTGGGGGATTCTCTTCTCAGAGAGGATCTCTTTCTGTTATATATGATTTTATATTTATAAACCAAAGAGGCGAGAATATATTTTACAGAAAGGGAAATCTACATTCACTCAGTTTACGATTAGGCATTTCACTCCCGATGGCAGAATAAAAGGAGAAATTATGTCAATTTCAGTAATAGGTGCTGGTATAATTGGAGCGAGTGTGACATATCACCTTAAAAAGCTTGGGCTTAAGGAAAAAATAGATATTTATGACAGGCTTGATGCCCCAGGAGAGGGATCAACCTCTCTTTCCGCCGGTGGCGCAAGAAACCTCTGGTCTACTCCCCTGAATATTGCACTCACAACAGAAGCACTGAAAAGATTTGCGGAATTCAAGAAAGAGATTGGAAGGGGCATAGGGTATGAGAAAATAGGCTACCTCTTCTGTCTTTATGATAAAGAATACAAAGAGATAGAGAAATTTCTGCCAGAGTGGAAAAAGAAGGGAGTAAACGCAGAATTGATACCCGCTGAAAGTATTTCTGACTTTATCCCGGGACTTACTCCCGAAGTGGATGATGAGATGATGGAGCTTATGGAAATAAAATCACTTAAAGGAGCACTCTTTGGAAAGGACTGCTGTGCGATAAATCCTACATCCTGTACAACTGCATGGTTTGACTGTGCGAAGGAGATGGGTGGTGTCGAGATACATCTGGGAAGGGAGATAGAAAAAATAATTATAGAAAAGGGAAAGGTAACGGGGGTTGAAAAGACTGATGGGGAAAGGGTAGCATGTGATATATGTGTGGTTGCATCAGGTGCATGGTCGGGAGTTCTCTTAAAGAAATCGGGAGTTGATATTCCAATTGTTCCTATCAAGAGAATGCTATTCACCGTTTATCTTCCCAAGGAACTCGGATTCAAACATATCCCTATGGCAATTATAGATAAGGGAGTGTATTTTAGAGTCGAGGCAGGTAATCTTCTCGTTGGCAGGGCAAAAGAAGACCAAAAGCCAGGATTTGACACAACAGTTGAAAATAAATATTATGAGGACGAGATGAATCCTTATATGCAGGTTCGTATTCCCGGTACAGAATACTGCAGAATTCTGTCATCCTGGGGAGGATTATACTCTGTTACTCCGGATAATAATGCGATAATTGGTGAATACCCAGGAGTTGATGGTCTATATCTTATAACAGGATTTTCTGGACATGGGATTATGGAATCTCCTCTGGCAGGACAGGCACTTGCCGAACTAATAGCTGAAGGCGAGTATAAGACGATAGACCTTTCCCCTTTTTCAATAAAGAGGTTTGAGGAAGGAAACCTTATAAAAGAGACAATAGTGATATAGGACTGGGGAAAATGGGGTAATGGGGTCGTGGGGTGATGGGGTATTGTAGGAGCGACTTCCCTGACTGCCGTCAGGCAGGCTAGTCGCGATGAAGGAAAAAGGATAAAGGTTAAAGGATAAATAACTTGATAACCCAATTACCCAATAACTTAGTTACCCAATGACCCAATTTCGTGCCTTCGTAGTAAGTCCTTGATTTTATACCCGGGGGTATTATGAGAGATGTAAGTGTCAAAGAGATAGAAGGTGTGGTGGGAGAGATGTGTATGGATGCGAACTACAATCTGGGAGAAGATGTTGTGGATGCAATAAAAAAGGCAAAAGAAAGGGAAGAATCTCCCACAGGAAGGGCAATCCTAGAAGATATCCTAAGGAATATAGAAATTGGCAAGAAAGAAAAACTTGCCATATGTCAGGATACAGGGTTTGCTGTGTACTTTGTAGAACTGGGCGAGGATGTAAGAATTGTCGATGGGCATTATATGGATGCATTCATAGAAGGAACAAGAAAGGGGTATACGGACGGATATCTGCGAAAGTCCATAGTCTCTGATCCAGTTCTCGCAAGGGTCAACACCAAAGATAATACACCACCTATAGTTTACACAAATATAGTACCCGGAGATAAGATAAAGATTACGATGTGTCCAAAGGGTGGTGGAGCAGAAAATATGGCAGAAGTAAGGATGCTCACTGCAGCACATGGTATTGAAGGTGTTAAGAAATTTGTTATAGAGCGGGTGGAAAAATCGGGGGGTAATCCTTGTCCTCCGGTTGTGGTCGGAGTTGGTATAGGTGGAACATTTGAGAAATGTGCTATGCTTGCAAAAATGGCACTCATTCGTCATCCTCTGGGTTCCCATAACCCTGATAAGAGATTTGCAGAGGTTGAGGAAGAATTGCTTGAAAAAATAAACAATCTTGGCATAGGACCTATGGGACTCGGGGGAAGGACAACTGCACTTGCAGTCCATATAGAAACTTACCCTTGCCATATAGCAACAATGCCCGTGGCAGTAAACATCAACTGCCACGCAGCAAGACATAAGACAAGAGTGATATAGGAAAAAAGTAGGCAGTAAGTAGTAGGCAGTAAGTAGTATCGAAACTCCAATCCCGACCAACAGCAATGAGTAAGTGTAGGCACGAATTCAATTCGTGCATGCTTAGGATATCGGATTTAGGATTTTGGAATTTTTAAAAAAGGGGATTATATGGCAGAGATAAAATTACAAACACCCTTAAGTGATGAGGATATAGAGAAACTCCACATAGGTGATACAATTTTCTTATCCGGGATTATATACACAGCAAGGGATGCCGCACATAAACGGTTAGTGGATTTAATAAAAGAGGGCAAACCCCTTCCAATAGATATAAAAGGTGGGGTAATATACTACGTTGGCCCTGCACCGGCAAAACCGGGATACGCAATAGGACCTGCGGGACCAACCACAAGTTACAGGATGGATTCATACACACCTATACTCCACGAACAGGGATTGAAGGCAACCATAGGCAAGGGGAATAGAGGAGCAGAAGTAGTAGATGCACTTAAAAAATACAAGGCAGCTTATCTCGCTGCTACTGGCGGAGTTGCTGCACTCATAGCAAAGTCTATAAGAAAGGCAGAAATCGTTGCGTATGAAGACCTGGGAGCAGAGGCAATAAGAAGGCTCGAGGTCTGTGATTTCCCTTGTATTGTGGCGAATGACTGTTACGGAGGCGACCTCTTCCAGGAGGGTGTGAAGAAGTATAGAATAACATAGTTTTTCGCTTTTCAGCGTTTCGCATAATTGAAAGACATCCTATAAAGATCAGGATGTCTGAAGTTAAGGCAGTAACTGGATATCCCGGATGTTTTTAAATATCAAGTGCTTTCTTATTTAAAGGCATCTGCTCTAAAAGTTGGTTTGTTAGTTAATTTTGGCAATAAGAGTTGCTAGGTATAATGAATATTATACCAGGAGGAGGGTATGAAGAAGACTACGCAACTGAAAAAGATGCTCTTGGAGAAGAAGACTCTTGTCGTGCCAGGGGCATACGATACACTTTCTGCAATGCTCATAGAGAAAGCGGGATTTAAGGCGATTCAGGTATCTGGATTTGGACTTGCTGCATCCTATCTTGGAAAGCCAGATGTAGGACTTCTAACACAAACAGAGATGATAACACTTACAAAGAACATAGCGAATGCAGTTGATATACCCGTTATGGGAGATGGGGATACGGGATTTGGAAATGCAATAAATGCAATAAGAGCCACACGAGAGTTTGAAGATACCGGATGTGCTGGAATGAACATAGAAGACCAGGTATTCCCGAAGAAGTGTGGACATATGGAGGGGAAACAGATTATTTCACTGGAAGAGATGGTTCTAAAGATAGAGGCGGTTTGTGACGCAAGAAGAGATCCTGACTTTGTGATAAATGCAAGAACAGATGCCATCTCCGTGGTTGGGCTCGATGAGGCAATAAAGAGAGGAAAGGCATATGCAAAGGCGGGTGCTGATTTGATATTTGTTGAGGCACCAAAGACCAAAGAAGAGATAAAAAGAGTTGTCAGCGAAATAGATGCGCCTGTATCAATAAATCTCTTTGACGGTGTAAAGGGTGGAAAAACCCCTCTTATGAGCATAGAGGAGCTCAGAGAACTTGGTGTTGCAAGGGTATCAATCCCTGTTGGAACGGTATTTGCGGTTGTGAGGGGTGTGAGCAATTATCTTGAAGCACTTGCAAAAGAAGGAATAATACCTGACAGATATGACCTTGTGATACCGTTTGAGGAGTTTAAGGAACTTGTTGGGCTTCCGAAGATAAAAGAACTTGAAAGAAGATACCTGCCAAAAGAGATATACCAGGAGAGATATAAGGAGAGGTAATGATGGGGTAAATCCATCAGGAAAGGAGGAGGTTATGGGAAAGACGATTGCTGAAAAAATCCTTGCGAATAAAAGCGGTAGAGAGAGCGTCTCTGTAAATGAGATCGTTGAAGCAAAAATAGATGTCGCAATGTCCCATGAAAATGCGGATATGGTTTTGAAGGCGTTCAGGAACATTGGAATTCCAAAGGTATGGGACCCTGAGAGAATCATTATCCTGTTTGACCATCGTATTCCTGCTGAATCAGAACGAACTGCAACTACACACAAGAGATTACGGGCATTTGTTGAGGAGCAGAGGATAAAGAACTTCTACGATATGCGGGATGGAATCTGCCACCAGATTCTACCAGAAAAGGGACATACGAGACCGGGTGAGATTCTCGTTGGAACAGATTCGCATACCACAACTCACGGCGCATTCGGTGTGCTTGCAACAGGTATAGGGGCAACAGAGATGGCAGGTGTGTGGGCAACAGGCAAGCTGTGGTTCAAAGTCCCGGAGACAATCAAGATAACAGTTAATGGAAAATTTCAATCATCCGTATCAAGTAAAGACTTGATACTCCATATAATTGGAACACTCAGGGCAGATGGTGCAGACTATAAAGCAGTAGAGTTCTCAGGGGAGGCTATTGATAATATGACGATAGCCAGCAGAATGGTGCTCTCAAATCTCTCTATGGAGATGGGGGCAAAGTGCGCATTTGTTCTCCCTGATGAGAAGACCATCCAGTATGTGAGGGAGAGAACGAATAAACCGTTTGATACAATTCTGCCCGATTCTGACGCAGAATATCTTAGAGAAATAGAGTTTGATGTTTCAGAGCTCTCTCCGCAGATTGCCTGCCCGCACGCTGTTGATAATGTAGAGAATGTGGTAGATGCTTCAGGAACAAAGATAAACCAGGCACTTATTGGTTCCTGCACTAATGGAAGACTTGAAGATTTTGAAGTGGCAGCAAGGATTTTGGAAGGGAAGAGTGTTCACCTAAAGGTAAGGATGCTTGTAATCCCTGCATCAAGGGAGATCCTGATTGAAGCAATAAGAAGGGGTTATATAGAGACCTTTGTCAAAGCAGGAGCACTCGTCCTGAATCCCGGATGTGGTCCCTGTCTCGGTGCACATCAGGGCGTGCTTGCTCCCGGTGAGGTGTGCATATCATCCACAAACAGAAACTTCCAGGGAAGAATGGGAAGTCCAGAATCCTTTGTCTATCTTGCTTCACCTGCAACTGTTGCCGCTTCCGCAGTGCTGGGAGAGATAGCAGACCCGAGGCAGTTTATTCATTGAATGCTTGCACAGATTGTCAGTGATAAATATTGTAGGCACGATTTCAAATCGTGCAAGGACATTTTCAAACAGTGCAGGTAATAGCACAAATTGAATTTGTGCCTACAATCTGTGGTTAGGTTTTTTACAATACCAATAATTAAAAAGGAGGATTTATGCTTATACCTGTGGAGATAAGAGAGAAAGAATTTAATAGAACCATTAGAGGATACGACCCAAAAGAAGTAAGAGAAACATTGGACACCATCGCTGACGATTTTGGACGTCTTTTAGATGAAAATAGGAAGTTGCTGGAGAAACTTTCTACTTATGAGAAACTTGAAAATAATCTGAAGGACACCCTTATACTTGCCCAAAAAACCGCAGAGGATACAAAGAAAAATGCTGAAAAGGAGAAAGAACAGATAATAAAAGAGGCACTGGAAGAAGCAAAAAAAATTAAAGAGGAGGCTGAAAAGATACTACTGAATGCAAAAAATGAAGAGAAAAACATTGTAGAGGAGATAAGAAAAAAAGAAAAGGAAGTTGAAGAAGAGCTTGGTCGACTTGAGGCAAAGAGGAATTCTTTTAAGGCAAATTTCAAGGGCCTCCTCTCCTCCTACCTTGAGGAACTTACACGAGAAGTGGTTGAAACCAGAAAGAAACAGAAAAGCGAGAAATAGCAGATATATTAAATGTGACAGCAAATGAAAATCAATGTTAGGGTCATACCAAGGGCAAGAAAGAGAGATGTGAGAAAACAGCCCGACGGCAGTTACAAGATAAAGGTTCTATCACCTCCTATAAATGGAAAAGCGAACAGGGAAGTAAGAGAAATAATTGCAAGAGAGTTCGGTGTTAAACTGTCAAAGGTGAGAATAATAAGTGGTGAAAAGGCAAGAGAGAAGACGATAGAGATTCGATAAAAATGATCCGCCGGTCAAGTTTTTTACAATATACGGGAGGTTTTATGACAGAACTATCACGAGAAATAAACGATGCAACAAAGATAATAAGAAAGACTACTAACATAGTTCCACAGATAGCGATAATCCTCGGAACAGGACTTGGTAAGCTGGTTCAGAATATAGATATCAATACTACTATATCCTATAAGGATATTCCTCACTTTCCTGTATCAACGGTAGAGAGTCATGAAGGAAGGCTCATTTTCGGATACCTGAGTGGAAAACCTGTTGTTTGTATGCAGGGAAGATTCCACTACTACGAGGGATATGGGATGAAGGAGGTTACATTTCCTGTAAGGGTTATGAAGAACCTTGGCGCAGATATACTCTTAGTATCAAATGCAGCAGGCGGATTAAACCCATTGTTTGAAAGAGGGGATGTAATGCTTATAACAGACCACATTAATCTCTTACCAGAAAATCCGCTGAGAGGTGAAAATGACGAATCACTCGGTCCAAGATTCCCTGATATGTTAGGAGTTTATGATAGGGATTTTATAAAACTTGCTGAAAAAGTCGCATTACAAGAGAAAATTTCCATAAGGAAAGGTGTTTATGTATCTCTTCAAGGTCCATGCTTCGAGACACCTGCAGAATACAGGATGCTAAGAATAATAGGAGCGGATGCTGTTGGTATGTCTACTGTTCCTGAGGTGATAGTTGCGAGGCATATGAAGATGAAGGTTCTTGGAATATCAATAATAACAGATATGGGACTTCCCGATATTCTGGAACCTGTATCACACGAGATAGTTATAAAGGCAGCGGAGGAGGCAGAACCCAAACTCACAAAACTCGTTACTGCATTTGTGAAAGCATTGTGAACCCTTTTCTCTTCTGAAAATTCGCAATGTTTTCAATTTCTTCTTTACTAAAATATTCCTGGATGCCCTTTACAATGTTCGTAGCCGTATCCGGGTCTACTAAAACCCCCGTGCCTATTTCTACCATACTTGCCCCAAGGAGGAAAAATTCGAGGGCATCTCTTGCTGTCATTATTCCACCTATACCTATTACAGGTAAGTTTGTATTTTTAATAGCATTGTAAACACAGTACAGCGCAACAGGCTTTATGGCAGGTCCGGATAGTCCTCCTTTACCCCCACCTATCTCTGATTTCCCCGTATCTATATTCACTGCAAGCGCAGGAATGGTATTTATAAGTGCTATAACATCCGCGCCTCCATCTTCTGCCGCAGAGACAATCTCTTTATTCTCAAACAGGGGAGGTAATTTTGCAATAACGATCTTTGATACAGTATTTCTTATACCCTTTATAATCTTTCTTACTGAATCCGGATGCTTTCCAAACTCCAGTCCACCCTTTTTCACATTCGGACATGAGAGATTCACTTCTATACCTACAAACTCTGTCCGCTCAAGCATACGGGCAAGTTCCACATACTCAGCCATATCCTCACCCGCTATCGACGCAATGACATTTGTGCCACAGGATAGAATCTCCGGGAGTTCATCTGACAGAAATTTGTCTATACCAGAGTTTGCAAGTCCTATTGAATTTATAACTCCGCAGGGTGTCTCAAATATTCTCGGAGGAGGATTTCCTTCTCTTGGCTTTAGTGTTACAGATTTCGTGACAACTCCCCCAAGCCCTGATACATCGGCAAATTTGAGTGTGTCTTTACCAAAACATCCCGACGCAAGAAGCACAGGATTTTTGAATGTTATACCTTTTATTTTCACTGATAAATCCATGTTTTTGATTATACAACAACTTCTAGAAATTGTCAAGTCATTTCGTTTTATCTTATTATTTTTTTCTTGACTTCTTTTCTTTTTTATGTTATAATCCCTGCGGTTTTGTCTTTGACAAAATCTATGAATAAACCAAAATGAACATTCACCCCGCCAATGACGGGACGGGAAGTCGCAGTGGGGGGTCAGAATATAACTGGCTATAGATCTTTAAAGAAAGAGAGGAGGCAAACGATGCAAGTTGACACCCGGGAAATTAATTCCATAATTCAAAAACACGGAGCTAAAAGGCAAGCCCTCGTTCCTCTCCTCCAGGAAATACAGTCTCTCCTCAACTGGCTGCCTGAGCAAGCTCTTGAAACCGTTGCCGAGAAATTGCAAATTCCTCTGAGGGATGTGTATGGAGTGGCTACCTTCTATCGGTCATTTAGCCTTGTACCGAGAGGAAAGCATACTATTACCGTTTGCGTCGGTACCGCCTGCCATGTAAGAGGCGGACCGAGGATAGTAGATGCGTTGTCACAGGAACTTAATATAAAACCAAATGAAACAACCCCCGATATGTATTTCACGTTAGAAACCGTAAATTGCCTTGGTTGTTGCGCCATTGGTCCCGTCGTTGTTGTGGATGGTGAATACCATGGAGAGATGACAGCCCAGAAAACACTCTCAATCATAAGGAATATAAAGAAAGGAGATAAAAATGATTCAACTTAATATTAAATGTCCACACTGTGGAAAGAGCTTAATGGATGAGGAACATACAATAGATGATCACCCAAGTGTGAATGTCATCATTGAATTCAAGAAAAAGCGTGGCTGGCTAAGGTTGAGTTCCCTATACGGAAGTTATAATACAGAGAGTGAATTCCCTATTCCAAAAGAGGAGATAGTGCGTTTCTTCTGTCCCTATTGTAATTCTAATTTGAGAGTATCAAGGGATTGTGAGAGGTGTGGTGCTCCCATGGTAGCGATGAAGATTGTTGGTGGAGCAATAGTAGAGATTTGCTCCAGGTATGGTTGTAAAAAACACCTCATTGCGTTTGAGAATCTGGAGAGGGAATTGTCAGCCTTTTATGATGCTTTTTCTTACAGCTTCCGTGGCATTTCCAAAGGTAGTGTCAAATAGAATATGAAGAGCCACAGAGGACACAGAGAGAAAGAAACAATGTAAAATGCAAAATTAGCAGTTAGCAATTTAAAAATGATTTTTCTCAAATTGATAGTTTTGCATTGTTAATTGATAATTTTGAATTGATTCCTCTGTGCCCTCTGTGGTTAAGTTTTTGACAATACTTTCCCAGAAAAGGGGATGAAAAATGATAGAAAAAATTGAAAAGATTCGAAAAAGAATAGCCGAGCGGGAACCCCCTGATATTCCGACTATAGTGATATCTTCAGGAACTTGCGGACAGGCTCGTGGTTCATTAAAGGTCGTCAAGGCATTTGAAGA
>PEYP01000154.1 GCA_002774315.1 Candidatus Stahliibacteriota bacterium CG08_land_8_20_14_0_20_40_26 | reverse complement strand
TGTGTCCTCCCTGCCTGACGGTAGGCAGGTGTGGTTTCTTTCATATCCTTTCATATTATTTTTGACAGTACCAAAATGCAAAAATCAAGTCAAAAAAGTCAAATCTGTATCCTTGTCAAGCTCTTTTAATTTATTCTTCCTACCCCTTATAGATATTATACCCGCTACTAAAAACACTATAAGAATTATCACCCATAAGAAAGCATTAGAAGATAGAAAGTAAGTCCAATTATATGTTTTCGTAACCCATTCCTCCCATTCCCTCGCGAACTCCTTGTGGGTTACACCAAGTGCAGAGAACATAGCTTCATCAAAATCCTCTTCTTTTAAATTCTTCAGAATGTCCCTCAATGCCTCTCTATCAAAGTTTTTTATAATATATGAAATAGCAGAGAAACTCTCAGTATAAGCAATCTCAGCTCTTTTCTTATCCGATGGAAATCTATATTCTATAGAAGATAGCGATATAAGCGAATTTGTGAAGTTTGCAATTGCAAGAACTTTCTCTCTACCGAATCTCCATTCTTGTGAGCAGTACATCGCAATTCCTTCATTAAACCATCTGGGTATTCTCTTTCCATCCACAGCTTCACCAAGAACAATATGAGCAAGTTCGTGTTTCGTTATGCTTTTTACATCTATATCCTTTTTTATAACCCTCGGAGAACATAAAATTATGAGGCTATTTTCTGCATCAGCAAAGCCAACCCCCCAATCAGGAAAACCCGCCTTTGTTAAATTCTGAAACTCTTCTGCATCCGATACAAGTTTTATATGAATATTTCTTTTATAGGTATGCCCAATGAAAGCAGAAATTTCGGGAAGTGCGTCTTGTACAATCTCAAGTATCTCCATTGCGAGACCGCTATCTATTTCATCATACTTTATGTAGACGTCACCAGAGGTTTGAACTGCAAGAAATAAAATAGACAAAAATAGCATATTATTCTGTTGCCAGTGATCTGAAATATGCCCTTATCAGTCTTTCGTATTCCTTTGGATACTGCTTCCTTAGCGCCTCCAATATATCCTTTTGATTTATACCCCTTTTTGTCTCCAACACAAGATTATCAGGTGCTGCGATATCTAAAAATTCCTTACCAGGTTTTGAAATCCTGCGCACACTTTCCCTCTCTTTGTACATAGATTTTTGAGCAGTAAGGAGATATTTCAAAAGTCTTGTCTGTCTTTTTAAGATTTCCTCGCTTATGCCATATTTTTCAATATCCGATGCAAGAGACTCCATCTCGTTTGCTATTCCTTCAAGGTCTCCGAGCACCCTGCCTTCTAATCCTTCGGCTATTTCCTTCAACGAACTGGCAAGTTCTGCCTGTTTTCTTGCAATCTCTGCCAGCTCAGACTCAATATTTTGTCCCCCGGCACTTATGGGAAAGAGAGTCTGTGCAAGTTGATTTAGTCCAATTTGTGTTTGTGCAATCTTCGCAAGATTTTGAAACAAATGAGCCAAAGATGGTATTCCTCCAGTCATTCCTTTCATACCATCTTCAAGGGCAAACAGTTCAAAAGTTACATCGTTTAGAAACTCCATAACATGTTTGCCTGATTGGATTGCCTCCTTCCTATCACCGTGTCTTGCCTGCTCACTTGCCTTTTTTGTCTCTTTTAGAGCAGCTTCAAGTAATACAGTTGTTCCTTCTCCTTTATCGCCCAGGATGGATGAGAGAAAAGAGGACAGGTCATCCCTAAAAGCCGAAATTCCCTCAGATAGTGCGTTCTCTCTTTCGGCGAATTCCAGCGCATTTGTCTCTTTTAAAATACTCTCTTGTTCAAAGGAAAGTGCGATACTTGCCAGTTGTTTCTTCCTTAAATTCCTCTTTATCTCTTCTGAAAATCCGCCCATCATCATATTTTGAAGAGACCGCAAATTCTGAGAAAGTGTAGAAAGATCGCTTGAAATCTTATCCATAAGGGAAGATGAAATCTTCCCCGTCTGCATACTTACCATGGCATCCTCCATAGAATTTGTGATGTTGTCTGCGTTCTTTGCCTCTTTAAACAGCTCACTACTTATTTCCTCTATCTTCTCAGAAAGTTCCTTCAAAGATTGTGTCAGGTCCTGCATCTCTTCTTTCAGCAGGCTCTCATCAGATGCAAGTTGTTCAGGGGTTATGCCCTCCTCAATTGCATCTCTCAGGTCATCCTGCCTCTGCTTTATCTCTTCGAGTTTATCCACTATATTCTGTAATTCCTGTCCGTTCCTAAGTCTTTGTAGGAAATCAATGGTATATTCAAGCCTTCTTTTAAATTCGCATTCTGTAATGTTGAAGTTTTTCAATGCCTCCTTCAAGAGTTCAGGATTCTTTTGTAGTGTCTCCTGCAGGTTCTCTCTTGCTCTCTTTACATCTTCTGTTTCAAGTTCTCTCATCAGTTCTTCTATCGTTCTCATCTTCTCAAGTGCTTCTTCATCCAGAAATATCGTGTTTTCCATCTTACTGATAAGTTCCTCTGTCTTTCTTGCTACCTCAGCAAGCTTCTCCTCAAGTTCTGCGTGCTCCAATAGAAGGTTTTCAATTGTTTCCCTGTCTCTTGCAGATATTGCGTCTTTTTTTGTGAGCACCTCAATTCTCTTTTGCAGATTATCAAGTCTTTCAAGAACTAATTCCATACTACTTGATACCTCGTCGGTTCTTGAAGCGATCTCCTTATATAACTCATCGAGAAGTGGAAAGCGTATTCTGTATAACGGAGTGCTGGCAGCCTTCGGTCCTTTAAATGTATCATTGTCATATACGGTAAGAGAATAAAAAAGAGTATCACCTGGCAGTATTACAACATCAGAAAAATCCCACTGAAAATCTACAAAAGAATCAACAGGTGGCGGAGTAAACTCTGCTATTTTCTTATTTAGTGTATCTCCTCTGAATATGGTTATCAAAAGCACCTTTTTTACACCAAAGTCATCGGTAAATCTGTATCTTATTTCAATCTCCATCTCTCTTGGTATATCAATGAACTGCGGAGGAGAGAGTATATCTATTGTTGGGTGGTCATCTGGGTATGCATTGATTACTATTTTCTCGTCTTTTGATAGAAGTCCTGATATACCACTAAGTGTAACATCCAAAGTGTCAGAATTTGTTATTGTTAAGTTAGTTTCAAAAAATTTTTCCTCAGGAATAACAGATATTGAATCTCTATTTTTATTAATAAGGATAACCTTTTCAAGGGGAACATTGGACTCTCCCCTGAATTTCACAGATGTGCCTGTTAAACCATATATATCACCCCTATTCTGGACATATGGAAGAAGTCCTGTATAGAGCGGATATGTATACTCATATATCCAGTCTTTAAGCATCGGAGGAATTAAAACTTCTATCATTTTTTCTTCTGTCTTCACATCAGAAAGAAATGCATACACTCGTACAGACTCCCGCAAATGCTCAATTCGGTAGTGAAACATATTTGAATTTTTTGGTTTTGGAATTCTTTTTATCATTGAATTATTCATTACAAGCCAGACCACCCTCGGAGTTATTTGCTCCGGTATTATATAGATATCCGAATATCCACCAATCTCTGTCCTGTTCGGGTTAACAAGGATACCGAGTGCAAAACAAGGAGCTACAGGATGTATAAAGCGAAGGAGTGTATGTCTGTCTATTCCAAATGTAATAAATAAAGCAAGAACCAGAAAAGAAGATATACCAATGTAAAATCTCTTTATAAACAGCTGGGATAAATTGACACTCTTAAGAATCTTCAAAGTATCCTCTTCTGTTTTTTTAAGTAGTTCCAGTGAGTATCCTAAATACTCCTTTGAACTGTCGTAATCTATAACCGTTGCAAGTCTTCCTTGTAGTTCGGGATGAAGTTTTTCCAGTTTCCATGCGATTTCTGATTTTCCGGGGATTCTTACAATGTTCCAGACAAAAAAAACAACGGAACCTGAAGTGATTATTATTACCCACATAACCCGTATGAACCCGGGGAGAATAAAGAGCTTGTCAAGTATAGCAAATATAGAGAATCCCAGAAGAGGAAGTATGAGATTTTCAAGTAGTGATACCAAAAAGATATCTCTTTTCAATCTTAATACTATTTTTTCTGGACTGTGCATACAGAAGCAATTATGCAGACAAAAAGGGGAACCTCGAGGGTTGGTAAATAATCAAAATATTTCAACTAAATCTATAAGTTGGCATATCTCCCCACAAGTCTTCGAGGCCGTAATACTTTCTTTCCTCAGGCAGAAATATATGAACTACAACATCAATATAATCCATAAGTATCCAGTGCCCATATAGATAACCCTCTATGTGGGACGTCTTTATTCCCTTCTTCTTTAACTTTTGTTTAATTTCATCTATAAGCGCTCGAGAATGGGTTTCAGAGGTCGCAGTAGCAATAACAAAATACGAGATATAAGGGGATAACACGCGCCGGACGTCTATGAGCAGAATATCTTCTGCCTTCTTTTCAGAAAGAATTTTTATTATGTGTTTTGATAAATTCTTAGGTCTCACTGTTTAGACTTATAATCTTCTCCTAAAATCACTGTAACTTCAATAATGTGTGCAGGGTCAGCTTCGTATGCCATTTCACCCACTCGAAGTAGATAACGAATGCGTCTTGCTTTTCTCAATTTTCTGCTACTTCTATCAAGGATTACGGTATTTTTGTGCAGGGATGTTGCATCTCCTGTTTGAAGTATATCGCAGCCATTTTCCCGTAAGAAATTAGCTGTCCTGCTTGCAAGACCATCAATGGATGTACCATTTAAAACCACCACCCTTATCTTCCGGGGTTCTCTTGCTATCAGTTCCTCTCGTATTTTATCTATGGAAGAGATAAGCAATAAGATGGATAACACCCCGATTATTATAATTATGACCGAAACAATTTTTTTCATATTTATCTTTTAACTAACGCTACAAACCGAAGACAAAAGACCAATAACCATGAAATAGTCATTAAGTAATTAAGTTATTAAGTCATTGTATTCCGCCAATTAAAATCTCTATCTGAAACATTTCATTACATTCAACATTTAACATTTCACATTTAACATTTCACATTTAACATCACACATTTCACATCTCACATCTCAACATTTTACTCTCTCACCTCAGTAAATGGTTTTATAACCGTTCCGGGAGGTATATTGGAGTTGTCAATAACAACATTCGGGCCTATTGTACATGCTTCTCCAATAGTAGTTTTTCCGTATATTGCCGTAAAAGGGTAAATTATAGTATCATTACCTATTTTGACATCATAATCAATTGCAACAGGTGGAGAGATAGTTACACCTTTCAGTTGATGTCTCTTTATAATTCTCTTCTGCATAATTCCATTCACATACGAAAGTGTAGAACGATCATTTACTCCAATAACTTCCGAACGATTCTCGACAATAAATGTTCCTATTTTATATCCCTTACTTCTCATATTACCAATTACATCTGTAAGGTAATATTCTCCCTGAGCATTGTCAGGATTCAGATCTTTAAGAGATTCAAATACTGCGGACGTTTCGAACATATATATGCCTGTATTAACTTCTTTTATCTCTTTTTCCTTCAAAGTGGCGTCTCTTTCCTCCACGATTTTTACGACCTTATCTCCATCTTTTACTATCCTGCCGTACGACGCAGGGTTTTCAAGAAGTATTGTAAGAATTGTACAGGATTTTTTTCTATGCGCTTTGCCCAAAGAAAGGAGAGTAGAGGAAGTAATGAGTGGAACATCTCCAGGTAGTACAAGGATATTTTGTTCTCCACCAACTGGAGCCTCTGCAGAAAGCAATGCATCACCCGTGCCTCTTGGTGCCTTTTGGATAGCAAATTCCACACCGTCAATATCGGGTCTTTTACCTTTCTGCACAACCATAACAACTCTGTGTGGGTTAAGCTCCTTAACTGCATCAACTATATACGATACCATAGGTCTTCCACATATCAAGTGAAAAACCTTCGGGATTTTAGAATGAAACCTCTTCCCCACTCCTGCGGCAAGTATGACTACTGAAAACATAGGTTATCTAAATTATGTGTTAATAAACCACAAGATTTTCACGAGATTATCACAAGAACGAAAAGTTGTTTCGTTTATTAAAGTCTAACAAACTATCCAACTAACAAACTAACTTCTTATACACTCTGTGGTTAATATTATTTTTTTGCCTTTACTTCATTTCCTTCACCCATTATAAGTATTGTGGGCTTATGTGTTTCTATCTTATCTAAATCTATAATACAATAGGACATAATAAGTAATAGATCCCCTATTTCCCCTTTTCTCGCCGCTCCCCCGTTTAAAGCACACACCCGACTCCCGGGCTTCCCGGCTATGGTATAGGTTTCAAACCTTTCGCCCGTATTAAGATTTACCACCTGAACCATTTCTCCTTCGTGTATATTAGAGAGATCCAATATCTCTTTATCAATCTCTATTGAACCTTCGTAATTTATATTTTTATTAGTAACAAGCATTCTGTGAATTTTAGAGTTTAATATTATCTTCTGCATCATACCCCCCTGGAATGGATAAAATTTCAAATCCCAAATTACAAACAAATCCAAAATTCAAAATCCTAAAACAGATACCTTTTGGTAAAATAGCTTAAGTTTAAAATTTGGGTTGTTAGAATTTGGATATTGTTTGTTATTTGGTGCTTGATGCTTGGAATTTATGTAAAAGTGCCACCTTAAATTTGGTTTACGATAAAGAGAAAAATGTGCTTTACACGGTATAATCAAGGATTTCATCTACAAGTGTATCCAGAAGCTTATCTTCCTTTACTGTTTTCAAAACCTTGCCTGTTTTAAATATTACTCCCTTTCCCTTACCACCCGTAATCCCAAAATCTGCATCCCTTGCCTCACCGGGACCATTAACAATGCACCCCATAACCGCAATTTTAATAGGCACCTGGTAATCAGCAATCGTCAATCGCTCTAACCTCTTTTTAAGGTTCTTTGTTAGATTCTCCACATCAATACTACATCTTCCACACACGGGACAAGATATTATCTCAAAATTTCTCTTTCTCAATCCGAGCGCAAACAGTATTTCCATTCCAACTCTTACCTCTTCCACAGATGATGCGGTAAGCGAAACTCTTATTGTATCTCCTATGCCGTCTACAAGCAAAGAACCGATACCTATTGCAGATTTTACAGTGCCATTAAAGGTAAGACCTGCCTCTGTAACACCAAGATGGAGGGGATATGAAACCCTCTCGTGTATTCTTTTATATGTCTCAATCGTGAATAAGGTGTTTGACGATTTTGCAGATATTACTATATCTGTGAAATCCATATCCTCAAGTACTTCTACATTCCTTCTAACACTTTCCGTAAGTGCCTTGGGTGTCTGTCCGTATCTTTTTTCTATATCCCTCTCTATAGAACCTGAATTTACCCCTATCCTTATGGGAATATTATGCTCTTTTGCAAGTTTCACGACCGCCTTCAGTCTCTCTCTTCCACCTATATTCCCGGGATTTATCCTTATCTTGTCTATGCCCTGCTCTATCGCACCAAGTGCTATCCTATAATCAAAGTGTACATCGGCTACAAGGGGCAGGCTTGTCTCCTTCTTTATCTTCTTTATATACTTCACCGACTCTTTTGTAGGAAGGGCAATCCTCACAATATCACATCCTTCTCTCTCAAGCTTTCGTATCTCATCTACGACCCTTCCTATGTCCTCTGTAGGAGACTTTACCATAGATTGAATGGATACAGGAGCACTACCACCAATCTTTACACCTCCAACATTTACTTGTTTTGTTTGCTGCATTCTAACTATAAGACCGACGAGGAATCATTTCAAAATTGTTCTCGGGAAATTACTGCTCCTAACCCTGTAAGCTTCTCTTCAAGTTTTTCGTATCCTCTATCGACATGATAAACACGAAGCACCTCTGTCCTTCCTTCAGCGACTAAACCAGCAAGAACCAGTGCTGCTCCACATCTTATATCAGATGCCATAACCTCTGCACCTTCAAGTTTTTTAACGCCCTTTATGACTATCATTCCTTTATTTATATGTATCTCTGCTCCCATCCTCTGGAGTTCAGATATATGATTAAATCTGTCCTCGTACATCGTCTCCTCCACAAGACTTGTCCCATTTGCAAGGCAGAGCAAAGAACATATCTGTGGCTGGAGGTCTGTCGGAAATCCTGGATAGGGAGATGTCCGTATTTCACAGGAATGAAGTCTTTTATTACCCCTTACATATAAACCAGAAGCATCTTTGTTTATCTTGACACCCATTTCCTCAAGTTTTAATATCTCAGCTGTGGAATGTTCCGCTATTGCACCTCGTAAAAATACATCTCCAGATGTTATTGCTGAAGCAATCATAAAGGTCCCTGCTTCAAGATAGTCTGGTATAATCTCGTAGGTCGTAGGATGGAGTTTCTTTACACCTTTGACATAAAAGATCCCATCAGCTTCTTTAATCCTTGCACCCATAGAATTCAAGAAGTTCACCAAGTCAATTATATGTGGCTCCGTAGCAGCATTGATGATTTTTGTTTCCCCTTTAGCAAGAACAGATATCATAAGCAGATTCTCGGTTGCGGTAACAGAACGCTCTGACAAATTAATCTCTTCTCCTTCCGGTCTTCCTTTTGCAACTATGTATCCATGACTTTCTGTGATTTTTACTCCCAATGTCCTGAAGCCATTCAAATGTTCGTCTATTGGTCTTGGTCCTATCGCACATCCTCCCGGTCTTGCAACCTTTGCTTCTCCATAACGAGCAATAAGCGGTCCTGTAACAAGAAACGACGCCCTCATCTTACGAACAAGTTCGTACGGTGCCTCTGGGTTGTTTACATTGCGGGTATCAATTAATAGTTTATTTTTCTCCCGGGATATCCTTGCTCCCATATACTCCATAACGGAGAGCATCGTATCTACATCTCTAAGATATGGAACATTATGAATAACAGACGCACCCTCTGCGAGAAGTGTTGCAGCAATTATAGGGAGCGTGGCATTTTTTGAACCGGAAATATTTACTTCACCCTTGAGGGAATATCCACCCTCTATGACGAATTTGTGCATAAGCAGTCAATAAAAGATTACAGATTTTAGATTGTAGTCAAGACGTGATTGCGTCTTAGCGTCGTTGTGTCAATAGCCTAATTACCAAATGACCTAATTACGAATTACTCAACAACCTAATTACCGTCTTTTTTGTGTTAATTCCTGCCTGCCGGCAGGCAGGTGCGTCCAAGTTTAATCTCTGCTGAATATGCATCCACAGTAGCTCTGTCTGTATAGGTTATATTCTTTTGATAGTTCAACACTTCTTTTAAATCCGTCTTTCTTTTTAAAATCACATGGGAGAAATAGGAGGTTGTGTCTTTGCGCAATCTTCTCTCCAATTAGTTTTATCCTTTTAAAGCACTTGTGCGGGCTGACCGAAAGTGTAGTTGTAAACTGCTTAATACCAAGTTTTTTTGCAAGGACAGCAGTCTCTTCTAATCGTAATTCATAACAGACCTCACACCTTTTCCCTCTCTCCGGTTCATCTTCCAATCCTTTTATCTTCTCAAACCATCTCGATAATTCATATTCACCCGTGTGTAATTCAAATTCCATTACCTCTGATAATTTTGCTACCTCTTTGCATCTTTTATTGTATTCAGCGGGGGGTTGTATGTTCGGATTGTAGAAATATCCTATAATATCATATCCATCCTTGCGTAATCTCTCCACACAGACAGTCGCACAGGCTGCACAACATATATGAAGAAGAGTCATCTCCAATCAAAGTATAACACAAAACAGTGCAAAAGTCAAGAAAAAATAACCACAGAGAACACAGAGAATTTTTGTTTTAAAAAAGCAAAACCTCCTTGCCCTGTTAGAGGTTTACTATCTAACAGAGTAAACATAAAAACAGAAGGTTCTTTAAATAGTCAGGGTCTGCCCCCTGATTGAACCCATAACTAACTGGAATCCCGAGCGATCGGGATAGCCAATCACCTTGAATGGGACATCAAGGGAACCGATTACCCCGCACCTATGCATAGGTGCGGGGTCAAGTCAGACTTTCAAGACTATTTATGAGCCAACTGTTTCGCACAGGGATTACCTGTCTGCCGATAGGTAGATCTGCAATTCAGATACCAGGCCATGGGTCAAAGCTGCTAAATTCAAAAATCTACGGTCTGATACCTGGA
>PEYP01000117.1:2527-3097 GCA_002774315.1 Candidatus Stahliibacteriota bacterium CG08_land_8_20_14_0_20_40_26 | reverse complement strand
AGGCAATTTGGGCAAAGCATAGCGAAGCCTTTTATCCGCTGTTATACGCAGACGGCGAAGGATCATCTTATTCATCTATCTTTTCCTCAGGGTTTATTGTTGAGAATATTTCTTCCACTTCAACTAATACAGCAGCTTTCGGCTTTCTTTGATGGATTTCACGTAACCATTCCGGATCTTCAATCCCTTCCCTTGCATGGCGCAGCTTTCTCCTCTCCTCGCTTCTTTTGTGCACTTGAAGTGCCTTTTCAAATATCTCCCCATCGGTGAAAATTTTTGCCTTTCCTTTGATCTGATATGCTTTAAATTCGTCTAAAACCTCAACGGCTATCGCAACATGGGGATTTTCCTCTAAATTTTTCCTTGTCTTGTTCATCAAAATATCAACAATCAATACCTCTTCGTCACTTATGACTTCAACATCACCAATAGGAACCACATTAAGCTTGCCATCCTTACTCGAAGTGGCGAAGTGAATTCTTGGAGATCTTGCCTTTTCGTTTATCATTTCTTTTATTTCAGCAGGTATTTTCATAGCATCACCCCCCGAAGCCGATTGCGTATAACTTG
>PEYP01000117.1:0-2505 GCA_002774315.1 Candidatus Stahliibacteriota bacterium CG08_land_8_20_14_0_20_40_26 | reverse complement strand
AACTTGTTCATAATAGCACCGAGTGCCATTTTGCTCCAAAATATGGGATGATAATAGCACCTGGTGCAGATATTTTCATTCTGGCAGAATTGCCTAGCTCCCTTTCCCTGTCAAGATATATCACTCACCACCTCCTTTCGCTGAATAGATGGTATCTAAAGGACTCGTTATCTTTCCCAAACTTTTAGTACTTACATGAGTATAAATTTCAGTTGTCTTGCTGTGAGCATGGCCTAAAAGCTCTTGAATATATCTCAAGTCTGTTCCTCCTTCCAGCAGATGAGTAGCAAAACTATGTCTGAGAGTATGCACCGATACTTCCTTCTTTATTCCAGCTTTGTCACTGGCGTTTCTGAAAATTTTATCCACAGACCTTATGGAAAGGTATCGGCCTTCTTTTGCTCCTCCGAATAGCCATTTTTCAGGTTTGTATTTTCTCCAGTATTGTCTCAGAATTTCTAATGCCTTCTCGGAAAGCAATGTATAACGATCCTTTCTTCCTTTGGACCCTCTGATATGTATCAGCATCCTCTTGCTGTCAATATCCACTGGCTTTAATTTTACCACTTCGCCAACCCTTAATCCTGCCGAGTATACAAGCATCAGGATTGCTTTGTGTTTTACATTATCCACTGAATTGAGGATTTTTGCAACTTCTTCTTTGCTTAATACAACAGGAAGTTTCTTGTCTTTACGAGGTCGTTTAACTTCATAAACAAATTTCCTATTGAGCATTGTGCCATAATAGAACTTTAAGGCATTGATTGCCTGGTTCAGTGTGGATGTTGCTGAGTGCTTTTCTTCGGCAAGGTAAAGGAGATAATCTTTAATGTCATTGTCATTGATGTCGGATGGTTTTTTGTCTGTGAAATTCAGAAAGTCCCTGTTGAAATAAATATAACTCTTGACTGTTTTGTGACTATATTTTCTTGATAGGAGTTCTCGTCTGATATCTTCAAAATTATGTAGAGATTGTTTCGTTGCTTCGCTTCTCGCAATGACATCGGAATGGAGTTTGGTTTGGAAGGCGGGGTCTATATGAATTTTTTCGCCTTCAAAGATTTTTAGAATCCTCTCTAAAGTTCCGTCGGTGTTAGGAAAACTCCAATATTTTCCCTCCGGGTGCCATCTATGTCCCTCTACTGCTTTGACCATGGCCACAAATTCAGGGTCATACGAAAAAGTAACCACTAATTTCCCTTGCTGTATATCTTTACTGATTTTTATGCTTGCCATAAGTTTATTACTCGTCAGGTATGCTGTTGGTAAGGTAAAAAAACACGCAATGGGGACTATATGCATAAGGATTATAATACAGAAAATGGAAAAAGTCAAGAAAAAACCAGTCTCAAGGCAAGGCTACTTTTTACAATAGCCTCAGAACAAGAGAATACCCCATACAATTTGCATCAGCAAACTGATGCACTCCACTTTTATCACATCATCAGATTCAGGGAGCATCCAGTCCTTACTGCCTCTCGTCTTATCCTTCATTAGGATTATAGCATAAAAAATTTCTTATGTCAAACAGTTATTGGTGAATTCTGGAGCATATCAAGAGACCAGTAGATCGGTGAGCAGAATACCCGAAGATCAGACACAATCGCCCGCAGACAGGGACAAGCCCTGTCCCTACAGATAGGGTGGTTTCATCTGCGGTCTACCATAATCTTATCTCTTCTCGCCCCGCCTTTGGCGGGGCTCCTACCATCACCCCACTATCCCATTACCCCAATAACCCATTAACCCATTTCTCAACTATTTCTTCTCCTCCATCATTCCTATTGCATCTATTATATCAGAAAGCACATCCTTATCTACCTTCCCGACAATCTCCTCTTCTCTGGATGTTCCGAGTTTTTCTTCAAGGTATCTCTTGACTTTGTCTCTGGTCCACCCCCTATCAAACGCTTTTCCCCACAATGCCCTCATCTGACCAACGGTTGCCTTTCCCGGAACCTCACGCATAGAACCAATTTCGTCTATCAGATGTGAAATCTTTGCTCTCTCTATAATCCCGACTATCTCGTCCTCATTGGATATACCAAGTTTCTCCTCAAGAAAGAGTTTTATCCGTTCTCTATCCCATCCCTGATCAAGTGCCTTGCCATACAAGGCTCGCATCTGACCTGAAGTTGCCTTACTTCCTCCTATATCCTCTGCTTCCTGAAGCATACTCTCTATCTCCTCTTTCAGGTTTTTTCTCTCGACTTCTCTCTCTATTTTTACGGTCTTATCCCCGACCGCAAACGACACGCTTACCCTATCCATAATCCTCCCTCCCATTTATCAAAATCGAGAAAAATTCACCACAAAGACACAAAGGCACAAAGTCCACAAATTACAGGTGATCAGTAATCGGTTGTCAGTAATCGGTAATTCGTGGTTCGTGTTCGTGGTTCGTGTTTGTGACTCGTGTCCGTAATTCACAATCTGAAATCTGCAATCTATAATCTTACTCTTTCTCGCGACCAGGAGGTCGCTCCTACCATCACCCCACTACCC
>PEYP01000010.1 GCA_002774315.1 Candidatus Stahliibacteriota bacterium CG08_land_8_20_14_0_20_40_26 | reverse complement strand
GGGACTTATTACTTTCTTTTTAAACCACAAAGCACACAAAGAGAAGCTATTTATTTTAAAAAACTTTGTGTCCTTTGTGAACTTTGTGGTTAGAATCAGTCAGGATGTAGAGGCAACCCTCCCCCTCCATATTCTATTTTGAAAAGGTCGTTTATCTCTATAGCTGAATTTTTCCGTACTTCAAACCCAACCTTCCTGCTTATATATAACCTGTCTACCGACAGGTAGATATGAAGACCTGACCCTAATCTTTGATATTCTCCTTGTACTGGCAATTTCGATCAACGTTCTTTGATCTCGTTTTTTAACCATTCAAAATATTTTTCATTAGAACTTACAGGAATCTTTACAATGCAAGGAATTGAGTAGGGATGAATTTTCTCAACCTCTTTTTTTAGTTTTTCGAAATTTCCTTCTATCGTTTTGGCAATTAGAATAAACTCTTCTTCCTCAGCGATTTTACTCTCCCACCAATACATACTATTTATTGGGAATATATTTGCACAGGCTATTAACCTCTTTTTCAATAAGTGCTTTGCTATTTCTGTTGCTTCCTCTTTTGATGGGTTTGTTATATAGACAAAAACAAAATTATTCATAATAGTGTCCCCGAATTCTTTTTTATAATTTTACCACCGATTTTATAAAATGTCAAGAACTTTGAAGATTTTCATTTTTCTTTTCCTTTGAAGAAAAGCCAGTTTTTGTTGCTTTCGCTTTTTTTGAGGCGGATTAGGACATATCTGCCTCTTAGTTTTTCGCCGAATATGTGTACGACAATCTTATCATCCGACCACTCATCTTCCCTGAATGTCCCATTGTCCCATATCCTTACAGAACCTGCACCGTAGTTGCCCTTGGGTATTTCACCCTCGAATGCTGCATAGCCGAGTGGATGGTCTTCGACCTCTATTGCAAGGCGTCGGACTCCGGGTTCTTTAGGCGGCACCTTGGTTACCGCCCAACTTTTAAGAACACCATCGTGTTCCAGACGCAAGTCCCAATGTAGTTTGGTAGCATCATGCTCCTGAATTACATATACGGGACGCTCATAGTCTTCAGGTGCATCTTCTCTCATTTTACTGTGTATTTCCATAATTTTGGTTGAACTGCTTTTGTTCTATTGTTCAGTGTGACTCGAGTTTCATATGGTAAAAGAATATTACTTCCTGACCCCGATTATTTCCACTCATTATCAGGTAAAAAACCGAGAGGAGAAAGAGGAGGAGCTCCTTGGAATGAATCTTCTATAAATTCCTCCTCTTATTTGCAAACCCTCGTCAGTTAATTCAAACTTTTTGTTTCTCGCCCAATAAGATCACCCTTTTTTTCTCGCCTAGCCAAATGCTGACGCAATCCAATGCCCAACATAATGGGTTATAACTATAACTACCAACGCAACAATCAAATGCTCTGCCACTACCCTCCAGGGGCGTGCTCCTTGTTCCTTAGCTATACTAAAACTAATAATAGACAGCATGGATAACCCCCAAATTATGCTTATCATAATCGCAGTTGAAAGTTCAAACAATAAGACAGGGACAATAAATGTTAATGCAAAAATAAACTTGGAGAAAAAGGTAGAACCTGTTGCTTCCCATATCTCTTTTACGCTATGTTTATTTTCGGATTCCTCAGAAATATGAATACCCAATGCATCTGACAATGCGTCCGCTATTGCTATTGTTAGTATACCACCAAGAACAACGAGTTTTGAATGGGTACCAGAATGTAATCCTACCATTAATCCAAGCGTTGTGATTATCCCAGAAGTTAAGCCAAAACTAAATCCTGTTTTTAGTGAATGTCTCATAATCTTGAGGTCTTTCCTACAATTTATATCGAGACCTAGAGGTCTCTCCCACAGATGGATTATCAGTTATCGGTTATATAAAGTCTTATATCTGTTGTCTGTGATCAGTTGTCTTATTTCGTGAGCCCCGTGTCCTCCGTGGGCAGAAAAGTGGGGACAAAGATTTTACCATTTACCGGTACCCAGATATTCATCAATCGAGTGTGCTGCTACTCGCCCTGCACCCATTGCGAGGATGACGGTCGCTGCACCTGTTGCAATATCGCCACCCGCCCAAACTCTTTTGTAAGAACTCTTGCCTGTTGCTGGATCTACTACTATATTTCCGTGTCGCCCCACTTCGAGCCCTTTAACTGATTGTGGTATAAGTGGATTAGGTGACTGGCCAATTGCTACCACCACGGTATCAACGGGTATTTTGAAATTAGATTCCTCAATGGGTATTGGTCGTCTTCTACCGGACGCATCCGGTTCACCAAGTCTCATCTTTATGCATTCCATCTCTTTTACCCAACCATTCTCGTCCGCATAATAGCGAACGGGTAAGGTGAGGAGGTGAAATTCCACTCCTTCTTCTTCGGCATGCGCAATCTCCTCAATTCTCGCTGGCATCTCTTTTTTCGACCTGCGATAAATTATCATTGAGTTTTCAGCCCCCAATCTCAACCCAGTCCTCGCTGAATCCATTGCAACATTACCACCACCTATCACGGCCACTCTTTTACCTTTTGCTATTGGTGTATCGTATTCGGGAAATAGATATGCACGCATAAGGTTTGAGCGTGTTAAATATTCATTCGCGGAGTAAATTCCATTGTAATTTTCACCGGGGATTTTCATAAACCAAGGCAATCCTGCACCAGTACCTACAAAAACTGCATCAAACTCCCCTAAAAGTTCATCAATTGTTTTTATCCTTCCCACGACGAAAGAGGTTACAAGTTTCGCACCGAGTTTTTCGACATAATCGACCTCACGCTCGACAACTTTCTTAGGTAATCTAAACTCTGGGATACCATACATCAACACACCACCAGATTTATGAAGGGCTTCAAAAATTACAACCCCATGCCCAAGTTTTGCTAAATCACCGGCTACGGTAAGACCTGCCGGACCTGCCCCAACAACAGCAACCTTTTTACCAGTTGGAGTCGGTTTCGGTGGTATCTCAATCTCGTCCTGTTCGGCCTCCCAGTCTGCTATGAATCTTTCAAGTCTGCCTATAGCAACGGGTTCGGAATTTTTGATTTTGGCAACCGTGCAATATTTTTCGCACTGATCCTCTTGTGGACACACCCTGCCACAGATTGCGGGTAACGCATTTTTATCTTTCATTATTCTAATTGCACTCTTAAAATCACCGTCGGCAATCGCCTTTATAAAACCCGGTATATCAACATCAACCGGGCAAGCCTCTACACATGTTCGCTTTTTGCAACCAAGGCACCTTTTCGCTTCTTCAATCGCCTCCTCTGGAGTATAACCATAAGGCACTTCGTTGAAATTCTTAATCCGTTCCTTCGGGGGCTGTTCTCTCATTACAACCTTTTTAGGCGCCGGTCTTGGCATATTATACCTCCAGTGTTAATATATGACAGGTAAGTGTTTCTTTAACACCTTCAATTTCCGAAACTTTTTCTGAAACAAGTTTACTCAATACAGTTTCATGAGATACTTCAGCCGTTGCAATTATATCGTAAGGTCCGGTAACCACATCAAAATGTTTGACCGATTTAATTCTTTGCAATCCATTTATTACATTCATCAGTTGGTTTGGCTCAATTTTCATTAAGATGTATACTCGAACCATCACTCCTCCTGGTATAATATTCATTATACCTGATTATTCACCCCGTTAGATATGAAATATTATCTAACAGGGCAAGCAGATTTTAGAATACGATTACACAGATTAAAAGTCAATCTTTTTACCTGGCAACTCTTATCGCCAAGATTAACTAACAAACCAACTTTTAGAGCAAGTGCCCTTAAATAAGAAAGCACTTGATATTTAAAAACATCCGGGATATTGCCAGTCACTGCCTTAACTTCAACTATAATTTTGTTCTCAACAACAAATCCTGACCCTAATCCAGTGTAAACTCTATAGCAACAGGTTATTATTCGTTCTGTAAGAGGGTCTCTGTGTTCCATAATCCATGTAATCTGCTTTTGTAATCCCTGCCTGCCGGCAGGCAGGTGTGTAATCAGACATCCTGATCTTTATAGAATGTCTTTTTAGATTTTTGATAAGATTCTAATGCCTGTTTTTCTTCTTTCTTATACATCGCCTGCCTTTTCATTAGTAAATCAAAGTCAACAAGATGACCGTCAAATTCCGGTCCGTCTACACACGCAAATTTTGTTTCACCTCCTACTTCGACTCGACAACAGCCACACATGCCGGTTCCGTCAACCATAATGGGATTCAGACTTACTATCGTTTTAATATTGTGAGGTCGGGTGACTTCTGAAACTACTTTCATCATAATAGCTGGTCCAATTGCCCAAACACGGGTAATTTTGTAGCCCTCCTCTATCAAACGGTTCAACTCATCTGATACAAATCCCTTTCTTCCATAAGACCCGTCATCAGTTGTTATATATAGTTCATCAGTTATTTCTTTAAATTCTTTTTCCAGTATAAGAAGATTTTCAGTTCGCGCGCCTAATATTCCTATGACTTTATTGCCAGCTTCCTTCAAGGCCTTTG
>PEYP01000070.1 GCA_002774315.1 Candidatus Stahliibacteriota bacterium CG08_land_8_20_14_0_20_40_26 | reverse complement strand
TCCCAAGAAATACACCTCTACTGGGAGACTCCTGCCACCGATGCTCTCTGGAGAGAGTATGGAAATATCCGGCATCAGCTCGATGCTGGTAGGAGCTGGATTACCCGGCGGTATGGGTGCCACACCGTCTGATCTTTTTTCCGCCTTGCTAAAATCAAGGACTGTTCTTGATAGCGTAATAGAGGAGTGCGAACTCAAAGGTTATTATAAGAAAAAGACAATGGCAGAGACGAGAGAATATCTCATTAAAGTAACAAAAATAGAAGTCTCACCAGAAGGTATAATATCAATCTCAGTCATAGACAAGAATCCAAATATGGCAGCAAGGATATCATCATCGTATATAAAACATCTTGACAAGCTTAACAGAGAGACGAGCATGACCGTGGGTAAACGGAACCGTCTCTTTCTTGAAGAGAGACTGAATGAGGTTAGAGGTGAGTTAGAGGCGGATGAGGATTCATTAAAGAAGTTCCAGGAAAGACATCATATCATCTCGCTGCCTGATGAGTTGAAAGAGGCGGTTTCTATTATGAGTACACTCCTGGCAGAAAAAATACAAAAGGAGATGAGACTGGGAATGATAAGAATGTATGCCACTGAGGAAAATCCTGAGGTTATAAAAATAAATAAGGAGATATCGCTCATAGAAAAGCAGTTAAAGGATATAGGATACGAGCCTGATCCAAAAAAGTTTTTGGTTGGATTTTCTGTTCCCCTTAAAGATGTACCTGAGATTTCTTTAACCCTTGCAAGGCTTATGCGGGATGTAGAGGTAGAACAAGAAGTTTTTGCTGTTCTCACTGAGCAGTATGAAAAGGCAAAACTGCAGGAGGTGAGAGATACTCCGACCGTTGAGGTACTTGATAAACCTGAACCTCCAGAGAAAAGGAGTTTCCCAAAGAGGACAAGGATTGTTATTATAGCGTTTGTTTTAAGTCTCTTTGTGGGTATCGTATTAGCATTCTTCTTTGAATATACTGATAAAATAAAGGACAAGGATGAAGGTAAGCAGTGGGGAGAGATAAGCCAGGAGTTGAAAAAAGGGCTCTTCAGGAAATAATGTCAAATTTCCAATTACCAATATCCAATAAATTGTCAAAAAGGTCAAAAAGTCTAAAGGTCTAAAAGTTATTGAGTTATTAGGTTATTAAGCTATTAAAAGACGCGTCGACCTAATTAATTACTCAATAACCTAATTACTGTTTCTGTAATTTGACATTTGGATTTTTGTTGGAAATTCGAATTTTGGAATTTATAAGGGGGGTTGTGTGGAGGAAATAACTATTAAACAATTAGTTGAAGCGGGTGTGCATTTTGGGCATAGAAAAGACAAATGGAACCCAAAGATGCAGAATTTCATTTTTACCGAAAGAAGGGGCATTCATGTTATAGATCTGAAAAAGACTATAGAATATATGGAGAAGGCATACGAGGCAGTTGCGTCAAACACAAAGGAAGGCAAAACAATTATTTTTGTAGGGACAAAAAAACAAGCAAAGGATATAATAAAGGAAGAGGCTGAAAGGGCAGGAGTATTTTATGTGTCTGAGAGATGGCTTGGGGGAACACTGACGAACTTCTCAACCATAAGAATGGCGGTGAACAGGATGAAGGAACTTGAGGAAAAGTTTGAGAAACAGGAATTCGGGGATCTGACAAAAAAGGAGATATTAACCCTTAAGAGGGAATTGGAGAAGTTAAAAAAGAATCTCTACGGGATAAGGGATATGGAAAATCTACCTGATATGGCATATATATGTGATATAAGAAAGGAAAAAAACGCACTAAAGGAGGCAAACAAACTTGGTATACCCATCGTGGGAATAGTTGATACTAATGTGGACCCAACCTTTGTTGAATATCCAATTCCAGCAAATGACGATGCCATAAGATCTATATCCATAATAACGAAAACTATTGCAAATGCAGTTCTTGAAGGTAAGAAAGTAAGGGAAGAAGAGAAAGAGGGAGAAAAAGTAAAAGAGGAAAGAAAAGAAGAAAAAAGAAGAAAAAAAGAGAAAAGTAAAAGTAAAGAGAAAGAATAAAACACGAATGATATGAATAAGAATACAGTCCATAAGACATTAGGAGAAACGGAGAAAGTATGAAAGGGAGAGTAAATATATTTTAGATGAAGGAGGAAGATGTGAAAATAGCAAAAGATGCCATTATAGAATTGAAGGATAGAACAGGGGCAGGCATTATGGACTGCAAGAATGTTTTGGTTGAGTGTAATGGGGACGTTGATAAGGCGGTGGAACTCCTGCGGAAAAAGGGCATTGCAAAGTCAGAAAAGAAGAGGGAAAGGAAGACCGATGAGGGTATAGTCGAGGCATATATTCATCCAGGGGCAAGGCTCGGAGTTCTTGTTGAAATTGCCTGTGAATCAGATTTTGTTGCAAGGACACCGGGGTTCAAGACACTTGTCAGAGATATTGCAATGCAGATTGCAGCATCAAATCCGACCTGGATAGACAAAAAAGATGTGCCCGACGAGGTTGTAGAGAAGGAAAAAACAATATACGAGTGCCAGGCAAAAGAGAGTGGAAAACCCGAAAAGGTCATACCCAAAATCGTAGAAGGCAAGATAGAGAACTTTTACAAAGAGGCTTGCCTCCTTGATCAGGCATTTATAAAAAATCTTGATATCTCCGTTGAGGCTCTTATTAAAGAACATATAGCAAAGTTTGGAGAAAATATAAGAGTAACGAGATTTGCCAGATTTAAAGTGGGGGGATAAAGGAAAAATAATGAAAAGGGTTATACTGAAACTTTCCGGAGAGATATTCCAGGGAGAACAAGAGTTTGGTATAGATACATTGCAACTAAAAAGACTTGCGGAGGAGATTACTGGGGTACATAACAAAGGGATAGAACTCGGTATTGTAGTGGGTGGCGGTAATTTTATACGGGGTTCAAACAATCCTCTTAAAGGAGTTGATAGGGTGACATCTGATTATATGGGTATGCTTGGAACACTTATGAATGCCCTTGCACTTCAGAATATGATAGAAAATTCCGGGATTACAACAAGACTCCAGTCAGGTATAGAGGTGAAGAGTCTTGCAGAACCGTTTATTAGAAGAAGAGCGTTACGGCATATAGAGAAGGGCAGAGTCCTTATCTTTGCCTGTGGGACAGGTAGTCCATACTTCACAACCGATACTGCATCTGTATTAAGAGCAATTGAACTCAAGGCAGATACGATTCTCAAAGGAACAAAGGTAAATGGTGTCTACAATAAGGATCCATTAAAATATCCCCACGCCAAAAAGTACGATAAAATTAGCTACGAAGAGTTTATTGAGAGGAACCTTCAGGTGATGGATTTAACTGCTGTAACCCTGGCAAAAAGCGAAGAAATCCCGATAGTTGTATTTAATATCACAAAAGAGGGCAATCTGGGTTCTTTAATAGATGGGACACGCATTGGAACGCTGATTGGGAAGGAAAAAGAATAAAGGAGGGGGTAATGCTGAAGAAGTTGTACAGTGAGACAGAAAATAAGATGAAAAAAACTGTAGAGATTTTGAGAACAGAACTTGTGAAGATTCGTACGGGACGAGCTAATCCGGGCCTTGTGGAGGATATTAAGGTTGAATCCTATGGGGCACAGATGCCTCTCTCTCAACTCGCAAGCATAACAGTTCCAGAACCGAGACAGTTGCTGATAAGACCTTGGGATAAAAATATTTTACCCCAAATAGAAAAGGCCATCCTGAAATCGGACCTTGGACTCACACCATCTTCTGACGGTAATGTCATTAGACTTAATATTCCACTTCTTACAGAGGAAAATAGACAGAACATCTCAAAACTTGTACACAGACTAGGTGAAGAGAACAAAATTGCTATACGCAACATAAGGAGACAGGCAATTGAAACAACAAAACTAATGAAAAAGGAGAAGAAGATTTCAGAGGATGACGAGAAGAAAGGAGAGGAAAAGATACAGAAACTTACAGATTCTTACATAGAAGAAATAG
>PEYP01000112.1 GCA_002774315.1 Candidatus Stahliibacteriota bacterium CG08_land_8_20_14_0_20_40_26 | reverse complement strand
TGGATGGATCAACTGTTTTTATGAATCTTGTTCTCAGGGGAGTAAACAGAAAACACATTACGATTAAAGCAATGGGGAGAATAACTGCAATTAATTTCCTGCGGGCCAAAAGATAAATAAGCACGGTAATCGAGACTATCAGTCCAATTGTAGGACCACGGGACACAGTAAAGGAAAAGGCAACGAGACCCAAACAGATAGTGGCTCCCAAAAGGACCCTCTTATACCCTTTAATAAAGAAGGCAACAAAAATAGGAAGAAGAAAGGCAAGGTACGATGATAGTATTAATGGGTTGTAACAAATAGATGATATCCTCTCTCCCTTAAGAACGATAACAGGAACATCCTTTATAACGAGATTGAATTTAGTGAAATATTGGACAATTCCGATAATGGAAATCATTAGAGTCGTATACGAGAGCCAACTTACAATCTTGATTACACTCTTTTCATCATTCAAGAGCGAACGGGCGAGAAAATAAGAAAGGATATAGCCAATAAAAACCACACTGCATAAAAGACTATGTCCTTTGTAAACCGCAAAAATGGTAGCAAGGAAGACAGCGCCCATAAGAGCAAGCTGCATTTTATCCAATAAATTTAATGTAATCTTGTATCGCGATATAAGAAGGAAGATGAAGGCGGATAGTAATAATGGTACAGAAACATAGGCTGAAATAGGAGTGAAAATTAAAGCTCCTGTAAAGAATATGAGTGAAATAGCTCTATATTTCATCTATTGCAATTAGAAGTTTCCTGTGGAAAATACTGTATCATCTCAGTTCTCTTTCGATGAGTTTTCTATAAAGTCCATTTTTTTGCATAAGTTGAGCGTGGGTCCCTTCTTCCGCTATCATTCCGTCCTTTATAACAAGAATCCTTGTGCAATTCTTAACGGTTGAAAGTCTATGCGCTATTACAAGCGCAGTTCTCTTCATAAGCACCCGTTGAATGGCGTCCTGTACCTTCTTTTCAGATACCTGGTCCAAATGTGATGTTGCCTCATCAAAGATGAGGATGTCCGGCTTTGAATACAATGCCCGCGCAATGGCAATTCTCTGTCTTTCACCTCCAGATAGTGTTACTCCCCTTTCACCTACCATTGTTTCATATCTATCTGGCAATTTTTCTATGAATTCGTCAGCATTTGCAAGTTTTGCACATAATTTAACCCTATTGTCATCGTCCTCATCCTCTCCATATATGATGTTGTTACGTATAGTATCGTTGAACAGGAATGGTTCTTGAGTTATAAGCCCAATTCTCTTTCTCAGGTCCTTTATACTTATCTTCCTTATATCTATTCCATCTACTTCAATGGAGCCAGATGTTGGATCATAAAATCTTATCAGTAGGTCGGCAATGGTTGATTTCCCAGCACCTGATGGTCCTACAAGTGCTATACTTTCTCCTTTATCTATCTTTAGATTGATATTAGTTAACACAGTTTCTTTACCGTTGTAACTGAAGGAAACACCTTTGAAGACTATGTTATTCTTAAAATTAAGGATTCTAATGGGATTTGCATTTTCGCTTACAGTTGGTATTAAGGATAGCACTCTCTTAATCCTTTTCATTGCCTGGATACCCTGTTGAAGATAGACATTTGCAGTGGGTATTCTCCTTAGAGGGTCCATCATAGCGATAATACAGACAAGGAATACTATAAACTTGTCGGGCGTAATGTATTCATTGAAAATCTGATACACTCCATAAGATATTATACCACATATCCCCATAGTTATCACAAGTTCTGAAAGTGGTGTTCCAATAAGACCAACTCTCTCGAATCTAAGACGGGACTTATAATATCTTTTAGAAGACTGTGTAACCTTTTTTGTCTCTTTCTTCTCTGTCACAAATGCCTTAACTATCTTTATACCTGATAAGCCTTCGCTAAATTGAGATGTAACATCACTTATATTTTCCTGGACAACCTCGCTTCGTTCTCTCAGCTTCTTTCCAAGGAAATTTATAAGTCTGGTAATTAATGGAAATATGATTATAGTAATAGTCAGAAGTCGCCATGATAGATAAAGGGCAAAACAAAAATACGCAAGTACAAGCAAAACTTGGTTTATTATTCCAAGAAGCCCTTTGTAAATACTTTTTTCAATTCTCCCAATATCATTTGTGACCTTTGAGACCCATGTTCCTGATCGTGTTCTATGAAAATAATCAAGCGAGAGCGAATATATGTGCTCGATCATACTCTTTCTTATATCCTTTATTGCACTCTCCTCTGCAACAACGGCAAGATAGTGATGGAGATAACCAAATATCCCCTTTAATACAAATACAGAAACTAATATTATCTGCAATCTTACGATGGCATCCCATTTTGAATTCCCAAGTATCCAGCCTGTGAAACGCTCAAAGATATCATTCCCACCAAGAACAGGTTTATCGTAAAATATGCTTTTCAAGAAGGGAGAAATAAGAGAGAGTGAAAAACTGGAGAGAACAGCAAATCCCACCATGAATATAATGGAGAAAATAAACTTTCTCTTATAAGGATTCAAATATTCAAGTAAATCACGCATATAGTATAACGTTCAGCTATAGATAAAATAGTAATTGAGTTATCAGATAAATGAGTTATTGAATATCCGCATCTATTTTACAATCAGTCCTGTAATAACCTAATAACCCAGTGCCCAATAACCTCATGACTCAATGACCTATTGACTCTACATAATTATACAGCATATTTTCGAGTTTGTCAACTAAAAATTTCAATAACTGACCTGTGGACGAACAATGTGTTGTCATAATAATGAGGGTTCTTTGACAATACTGGTTATAACCACAAAGTTCACAAAGAAAATCCATAATCTGTAATCTAAAACCTAAATTCTCTTTGTGTCCTTTGTGCCCTTTGTGGTGAAATCCTCCGCCAATGGCGGGGTGATAACCGTGCCAGCACAAATTGAATTTGTGCCTACAATCAATATAGTAAACAAGTTAAATCGCATCAAAACCTTGATTATTGAACAGTCTTTAATAGTTGTTGCAATTGCAGTTTTCGATTTTTTTTCTTGACAAAATGGGATTTTTGAGTTATAATATTAGTAGTGATTTTAAGATAAAAACTTACCTTCTCTACCTGTCGGT
>PEYP01000141.1 GCA_002774315.1 Candidatus Stahliibacteriota bacterium CG08_land_8_20_14_0_20_40_26 | reverse complement strand
CAACACAAATTGATTTCATGTCCTGCCTGTCGGCAGACAGGTCTACCTGTCGGCAGACAGGCAAGAAATTATCTTGACGCCTTTCCTGCCTGTCGGCAGACAGGTAATTATTATCACAGCATAAAAGGTTCGCTATTGCTTACCCAAATCCTTCGCTAACGCTCAGGACTTCTTTTATGCTGATACCGTTAGGCGAAATGCTCACTTTGGGATAAAATATAAAAGTGGAAATGGCATAAGATAAGGGAGGTAAATTGTGACAAATAAAATATTTTCAAATAAAAGAATAGGAATTTTGGGAAAAGGCGGGAGTGGGAAAAGCACCATTACGGTTTTATTGGGCAAGGCCCTTAGTAATTACGGATATCAAGTTTGTGTGTTGGATGCTGATTCAACTAATATGGGCATTCATCAGGCATTAGGATTTAAAAAACCTCCTGTCTCTCTCATAGATTATTTTGGAGGGACTGTATTTTCTGGGGGGAAAGTTTCTTGTCCAGTAGATGATCCTACTCCTTTACCTGGAGCAACCATTCATTTAACCAAGATTCCTAATAAATACTATTCTTTTGATCAAGAAGGGCTTTCTCTTTTTCAGTTAGGGAAAATAGGAGATAAAGGTCCGGGAGCTGGATGCGATGGTCCTATTTCTAAGATAACTAGAGATTTAAGGGTCGATGGGATTGGAGATCAACCTGTAACCTTGATAGATGTTAAAGCAGGTTTGGAAGATTCTGCTAGGGGGGTCATAACAAGCATGGACTGGATAATTACAGTGGTAGATCCTACTACTGCTTCGATTCAAATAGCGGAAGATATTAAAAATCTCATTTCTCGAATAAAAGCTGGGGAATTACCTGCTATTGAACACTTGGAACGTTCTGAACTTATTGAGGAAGCGAAGAGAATATATAAAGAAGCAAGAATAAAAGAATCTTTTGTGCTATTGAATAAAATCAAGGACGAAAAAATAGAAAATTATGTATCCAAAAAATTAAAAGAGAAGGGATTAAGAGCAATAGGGGTCATCTACGAAGATTCTTCAATTTCATTATCCTGGCTAGAAGGGAAGCCCTTGGAAGCAATAAAAGCAAACAAGGATACAATGGGTGCTATTAGAAGGTTAGAGCAAATTGTAAAAGAGCAGCAAGGGAACCCGGGACTTCTTTTATCCGCATCTCGTTAGGCAAAATGCTCACATTAGAACGTAAAATATAAAAATAATCTTAAGGAATATTAGAGGTAAAGTCTGAAAGAAATGCTTTCATTAAAGTTTTGTGGCTAGAAAGGAATGGTTATAAAAATGAAAGTTACCATTATCTACGATAATACTGCTTTCAGAAAAGATCTTCAATCTAATTGGGGCTTTTCTGCTTTAGTTGAGGCAAGGGACACTCCCAGAATTTTATTTGACACTGGTAGCAATGGAAAGATTTTGCTTAGCAATCTGGAAAAGTTAGAGATTGACCCGAACTTGATTGATGAAGTTTTTATTTCCCATCCCCATTTTGATCATGTTGGAGGATTATCTGATTTTTTGAAGGTAAATCCTAAGATTAGTAAAATTTATGTTCCCTCTTCTTTGGGATTGAAAAATGAAGTTATTTTGAAAGAACCTCAAAAAATTCACGAAAATGTTTTTTCTACTGGAGAATTAGAAGGAATTGAACAGAGCATGGGAATTAAAACTGATAAAGGCATTGTTTTGATGGTGGGATGTTCCCATCCTTATATGGGAAATATTTTAGATGCTGCAAAGCAGTTTGGGGAAATTTATGCTGTTATCGGAGGAATGCACGGATTCAGCGAATTTGAATTATTTCGAGATTTAAAATTAATTTGTCCTACTCACTGCACTCAGTATAAAACCGAGCTCAAAAAATTATACCCTCAAAAATATGTAGAGGGAGGAGCAGGGAGAATAATTGAGATATGAATTACAAAAAGTCTATCTTTATCATAATTTTAGTTTTGTTAGGAATAGGAATTTATTTATATTTAACCCATATTCCAGCAGAATCTCTGCCAAAAAAATCTTTTCAACAAGAAAAACAAGAAATAGAGGAAATAAAAGAAGTTGCTTTGATTTCAGTTTATGACAATTACCAAGTAGACCCAGAATTGAAAACTGACTGGGGCTTTGGCACGGTAGTAAAAACTCCTAAAGAGATTTTATTATTTGACACTGGAGAAAATTCAGAGATTTTGCTTTTCAATATGGGGAAGATGAATATCGATCCCAAATCAATTAATAAAGTAATTATTTCTCATATTCACGGAGACCATGTTGGAGGGTTAAAAGGATTTTTGGAAAAAAACAATAATGTTACGGTATTCATTCCATCTTCTTTCCCTAATTCCATTAGAAATATGATAATCGACCAAGGAGCTGAATTTGTAGATATTTCTGGTCCCCAAAAGATCTCTGATTTTGTTTTTAGCACCGGAGAGCTTTATGGACCTCCAAAAGAGCAATCTCTAATTATAAATTCAAAAAAAGGGTTAATTGTTATGACGGGTTGCGGTCACCCAGGAATTGTAAATATCGTTAAAAAAACTAAAGAAATGTTCCCTGAGCAAAAAGTATACTTAGCTATAGGAGGTTTTCATCATCCTCCTTTAGCTGTAGTTAAAGGGCTTAGAGAATTAAAGGTCAAAAAAGTTGCTCCTTCTCATTGCACCGGTGACCTGGTTAGAGAAGCATTCAGAAAAGAGTATAAAGAAGATTTCATAGAATATGGAGTGGGAAAAATAATTGAGGTTAAAGAGGCAAAATTGGGGGAATAAATAATAAAGATGTATTTGATATACCTTCGTTCGCACTATCGCCTAACGGCAGATATGAGGCTGCAGTCTTCGGCTTTCGCCCAAATCCTCGCTTCGCTCAAACTTCTCATATCAGCAAAACGTTAGCCGAAATTCCGGCATAAATGTTTAAGAAAAGGTAATGTAAAACGAAAATGAAAGAACTCTTGATAAATCAAAAAACGGGTACCCCAAACGACAAAAATCTATATTTGCATCTCTTTTTTGGTCTAACGGTTTTTGATTATAAGGTATCTTTTCCAATTTGTCAAGAAGAATCTTTGATATTCGCAAGTTTCAGACGTACTCCTATTAGTCGCATCTCCACAGGATTCTTCGAATAAGGATGCGGAAGGAGCTGTTCTTTCACATTTTAAAATCTCAGGCCGCTTTTCTTGCTCGACTATTTTGTCCCGAGTCCGATGCTATTTCAATGAGGTCATTCCACTGCTTTGCCAGATGCTGAGAGGTATCCACTAACGGTTCGGCTGAGTTCACCGAAGACGGTTCGGCTGAGTTCACCGAAACCCGATAGGTCGGTCTTAATCGGAAGGAGGGAGCCCCGCCAATTGGATAAGTTTAGCATAATTATGATGTTATTTCAACATAAAAGTTAAAAAACAGGTTGAAATTTGACAATACTTAAGAAAAGGTACTGTCAAAAATAATATGAAAGGATATGAAAGAAACCACAGAGGTCACAGAGGGGAGGCATAAGACTCTTTTGCAAATCTTTAATTAATAAAAATCTCTGTGCTCTCTGTGGTTAGGTTTTTGACAATACTTAAGAAAAGAAGAGGAGGTCAGAATGAATATCTACGTGGGTAATTTGTCGTACGATGTCACCGAAGATGATTTGAGGCAGGCTTTTGAAGGCTTCGGGCAAGTTGCATCCGCCACTATTATAATGGACAAGTTCACCGGTAAATCGAGGGGATTTGGATTTGTGGAGATGCCCGTCAAAGGCGAAGCTAAGGCCGCAATCACCGGCATGAACGGTAAGGAGTTGAAGGGACGAACACTTAATGTTAATGAGGCTCGCCCTCGGTCTGAAAGCGGTCGAGGCGGAGGAAGAGGGTTTAGTGGTGGCGGATACGGAGGTGGATATGGAGGTGGTGGAAGAAGAGATGACAAAAGAGGAGGCGGTGGAAGAGGCGACAGGAAAGGTGGCGGAAGACCGAGAGGTGGAGGTCAACGCTCCAGGTGAGTGGTGCTCAGACATACAGGTCCATAATAGAACTCCGCCTAACACACACATATTAAAGGCGATTTGTCCCCCTCTACCTGTCGCCTGCCTACCGTCAGGCAGGGTAGACTGGCAAACAGATGGTGGGCAGGCAAGAAAAAATGTCCCCTACCTGCCGGGAGGCAAGTAACGTTTTTTAAAAAATCGTTTTCGTAGCACAAATAACGAGCTTATTTCCGCAACAGCACCCCTTTCTGATTCCTGTCTGCCGACAGGCAAGATTTGAACTTGACAAAACCGGAATTGTGTTACCTGACTGCCGTCAGGCAAGTTATAATTATACAATACAAATTGATTTCATGTCCTGCCTGTCGGCAGACAGGTAATTATTATCAGCGCACATACGGCTACGCTTCGCTCCGCCCAAATGCTCGGCTACACCTCGCACTTCGTATGTCCGCAGCCGTTATATGCAATCGTTTAGAATGAGGATATAAATATGAAAGAGTTAGAATTTAATAAAATCTATAATATGGATTGTGTAGAGGGAATGAAGTGTATCCCAAATAATACTATAGATCTTGTTATAACAGACCCTCCTTTTGCTATAGATTTTAAGGCGAAGAGAAGTAATTATCATAGAACTGCTTCAAGAGTTTTGGAAGGATACAGCGAAATTCCCAAAGAAAAATATTACGATTTCACTATGAAATGGATGAAGGAGGTATACAGAATACTTAAAGATACTGGAAGTATGTATGTCTTTTCAGGATGGAATAATCTAAACGATATTTTAACAGCGATTAATGAATTAGGCTTTATTACTGTAAACCATATTATTTGGAAGTACCAATTTGGCGTTGTAACAAAGAGAAAATTTGTAACTTCGCATTATCATTGTCTTTATGTTTGTAAAAATGATGAGAAAAGAAAGTTCTTTCCTTATTCTCGGTATGGTAAGGAATCTAAAAGTGAAAGAGGGAAAAGTTTACATTATGAAGATAAGGAAGATGTCTGGATTATAAAAAGAGAATACTGGACAGGAGACCAAAAAACACCCACAAAATTACCGTCAGAGTTAATAAGAAAAATATTAATGTATTCAAGTGAAAAAGGTGATATTGTCTTAGATCCATTTTTAGGTTCTGGTCAAGTGGCTGTGGTTAGTAAGATGCTAAATCGACAATATATTGGATTTGAGATTGTGAAAGAATATTACGAATTTGCCAAAGAAAGATTAGAGAAAAACTTATACAGAATCAGAAAAGAGAAAGAATATGAAATAACTAGCACTCAACCTTTATTAAAGTTATTTGATAAAGGAGTAAAATATGGTGAAAGTAGAATGACTTATTTGAAAACCGCTAAACAAATTGGCAGAATATTAAGACATATACCTAAATTGTGGGATGGCAGAGATTCTATCTTAGAAATGAAAAAAACAAATTTCCCTCATTGGAAGCAAATGGAATGGATAGGATTCTATTTTCAATTTTTATGTGGGAAGTATCTGTCAAGAGTTATGAAGTTACCGGGACCAAGATATGGGAGAGTAGAGTTTGACGGTCTTAAGAATATTCCTTGGGATTTCAAAGCACATGCGATGAATACGAGCAGTCACCAGATTATCGTTAATGATAGTGAAGCAACGGCAAATGGGATTAAGGATTATGGAAAGGTTGGTTTAATTCTTGCCCTTGGGAAAGTTTTATATAACGATGAAGATAGGACATTCCAAAAATGGCATGAAGCATTGAAGGGTGGAAAATCAAAATATGAAATAGAAAGGATAAAGAGAGGTGCTTGGTCAAGGATAAGAAAAGTTTCATTTGATTTACAACAGATTTCCTTTATTAGGATAACAGATGATACTTTGGTTAAATGTGGTTCATTTCAGAGAGATTTTAGAAATGCTGGGGGGCAACCAAGAAGAGAGAAAGTGCTATTAGACCTTGAAAAAATTGATGAGGAATTGGTTTATTTTATTGAATTCTAAATAACAGCGTATAACAAATCACTACACCTGACCAAAACCGCAAGCGGTTTTGGCAGGTGAGTTCCACCGTTATACAGCCTAAAACAAACAGATGAAAATTAGAATAGGAGATATTGCAATAGTAAAGCGGGGTCACTGACCCCAAAGTCCTCTTTTTGTAATCCCGAAATGCTGATATGCAAGGATGGTTGCTTCTCTGCCTCGAGAGGTGCGTTTTATAAATCCTTCCTGAAGTAGATAGGGCTCAAATACCTCTGATATTGTATCCTCCTCTTCTCCAATTGATGCGGCAAGTGTTGACAGTCCCACAGGTCCGCCATTATATTTCTTTATTATCGTCATAAGTATCTTCTTATCCATTTCATCCAGCCCACATCCATCAACATCCAGCATAGAGAGCGCAAATTTGGTTATTTCGTTTGTTATTTTACCCTCTCCTTTTACTTCTGCATAATCCCTTACCCTTTTCAATAACCTGTTCGCAATTCTTGGTGTCCCCCTCGCCCTCTTGGCTATTTCCACGCTTGCATCTTTTGTTATCTCTACCTCAAGAAGAGATGCAGAACGCTTCACAATGGATGTTAATTCTTCTGGAACATAGAAATCAAGCCTGAATGTCAAATCAAATCTTGAACGGAGAGGAGATGAAAGAAGCCCACTCCTTGTCGTTGCTCCAACGAGGGTAAATGGTGAGAGTTTCAGTTTTATACATCTCGCATTAGGTCCCGAATCCAAAAGTATGTCCAGCGAGAAATCTTCCATCGCAGGATATAGATACTCTTCAATTACCTTTCCCAGTCTGTGTACCTCATCAACAAACAGGATATCATGGCTCTTCAACCTTGTAAGAATACCTGCGAGGTCTGCCGGTCTTTCAAGTGCAGGACCCGATGTTGAGGTTATATCAGCACTTAACTCCCTTGCAATGATGTTGGCAAGGGTAGTTTTACCAAGTCCGGGAGGTCCATAAAACAGTATATGATCCAATGGTTCACCTCTCCGCCTTGTTGCCTCTATGAATACCTTAAGATTCTCTTTCAATCTATCTTGCCCAATGAAATCACTGAAGGTTTTGGGTCGAAGTGCTCTTTCTACTTCTTTTTCATCCTCTATAGGAAAGGGCGTCGTTATATTTTCTTCTATCATAAGTTTTGGATTAAGTGTTTTTCAATGCCTCTTTTATTAGCATCTCTAAGTCACCCTGTGGCACTGATTTCACAACATTTAAAAGTATCCTTTTGGCTTCTTTTCTTGTAAATCCCAGTGAAATAAGGGCGGATAACGCCTCATTTGGAATTATCTCTTCCTTAAATAGCCCTTTTAATTCAAATACGATTTTTTCTGCCCTTTTTCTCCCGATACCTCTTACTTCTGCAAGTGAATCAACATCTCCCCTATCCACAACCTCCTTGAACTCGTAAAAATTCATACTTGAGAGTATTCTTAATGCAGTCTCTCCTCCAATTCCTCTTACCTTGAGGAGTGATTCAAAATAGTTGCGTTCCTCTTCAGTATAAAAACCATATAATTCTATCACCTCGTTTTTAAATATCATGCTTATTAAAAGCCTTATCCTGTCCTTTTTCAGTTGTTCATATGTGGAGACAGGTATCTTAATGTAATATCCAACGCCTCCCGACTCAAGCACCACACTCGCTGGCGTCGTCTCTACTACTTTGCCTTCTATATGATTTATAAACATAGTTCAGTTAATATCTCCTACACTCAACCGTCGCAAGTCATCCAGATTCCTCTCATGAGGAGGGGTATGAAGCTTATCAAGATAGAAGATAATCCGTTCACAGGATGTACATATGAGTGTTAATTCCTCAAGATCCTCTTCCATCTCAAATGTAACAGATACTCCGCAGAATGGACAGTTACCTACAAAACTTTCTGTCTTTTTTGTCACAAGCCTCTTGAATACCTCCTGTTTTCGGTTTGCGTTTTTCTTTCTACTATCTCCCTTTTTAAATATACTCATATATCCTCCATAAGATACAAGATAAGAACCCTCTGAACCCGAAGAGAAATCCCTAAGATGAGCTTATGATTGCTTCATCTTCCATTGTCCCCATAAGGCACAGGCACAGGCGTCCACTATGTGCTCTGAAATTCCATGCGGGATATTTAGTAATCTTTCAACCATATACCTGACCTGTTGTTTCGATGCCCTTCCATTACCAGTTACAGCCTTCTTTACTTCTGCTGGAGTTACTTCGTATATACGGGTATTATGGGTTGCAAGAAGGATGACGCCCCTTGCATGGGCGAGAGAGACAAGGGTCTTAAGATTCTTTCCAAAAAACAGACTTTCAATAACAGTTAAATCTGGTTTCTCTCTATCCACTATTTCTTTGATACCAAGGTAAATAGTGTTTATTCTGGATGCCAGACTGTTATCTTTATCTGTCTTGATAATCCCATTTGAGGCTACACAACCGTCTCGCAGAATCGCATAGCCCGTTGCAGACAATCCACAGTCTATTCCCAGAATGTGCATTTCGAAGAATGCTGTGCAAAGGAAAGAGGATAAGTTTCAAACATACAAGACTTTTCAGCAATCTAAAAAACTTTTGGCAATAAAGGTATGTTATGCTACTTCGTTCAAGAGTTCGTCAGGTATATCAAAATTTGCATAGACATGTTGAACATCATCATGTTCTTCAAGAGCATCCATAAGCTTCAGGATAGTTTTTGCGTCCTTTTCACCTATCTTTACTGTCGACTGTGGGGACTTTGTCAATTCAGCAGAATTGTATTCTACTCCTTTATCTTTCAGCATAGATATCACACGCTCAAATTCTTTCGGAGAGGTGATTATCTGGTAGGCATCATCTTCTGTAATAACATCCTCAGCACTTGCATCAAGTGCAATCATAAGAAGTTTCTCCTCATCAATCTTCTCCTTATCAATATAGATAATGCCTTTGTCCTTGAACATCCAGGAAACACATCCACTTTCTCCAAGGTTACCACCATGGTGGGAAAGAATGTGGCGGATTTCACTTGTAGTTCGATTTTTGTTATCCGTAAGCGCTTCTATAAGAATAGCAACACCGCAAGGGCCATATGCTTCGTAATTGATCTCTTCGTAATTGATACCTTCCAGTTCTCCTGTGCCTCTCATTATAGCCTTCTTTATGTTATCCTGAGGCATATTTTGTGCCTTTGCCATATCTATAACAGCCCTTAGCCGTGCGTTTGTATCAGGATTGCCTCCACCCTGTCTTGCTGCAACTGTTATCTCTCGAATGAGACGGGTAAATGCTCTACCCCTCTGGGCATCTACTTTCTCTTTTTTCCTCCTTATCTGTGCCCATTTTGAATGTCCCGACATAGATACCTCCAAAAAACTATAGTTTACTCTTTTCTCTATACTTCAGGATAAGAATTATACCTACAGTGATTAAACATAGAGGTAGGAGTTTAACCCAGAATGTCCCAAGTGTAAGCAGGAGAAGTATAATCCCAACTATGATTAGTGTTATCCCTCCCCAGAATCCGCCTTTATCCTCCTCCTGTGCTTTGTTTTCCTCGTCTGCCGTAGTTTCTACCTTCTCCTGTGAAAGGGGAATTACTACCCATGCGATTATGTAAGCGAGTATACCCGCTCCGCCCACGAATGTGAAAAAGAGCCATAGGATTCTTATTAAAACGGGGTCTATATTGAAATACTTTCCTATACCGCCACAAACTCCTCCTATGATTTTGTCCTTTTTTGAACGATACAATCTTTTCATATTCTTCTCCAATCTACCAGATGTTATGTAAAATATTTAACCACAGAGGTCACGGAGAAACCAGAGTTTTTTTATCTTCTCCGTGCTCTCTCTTAAGTTTCATGTTTTTCTAAACTCTGTAATAAATGGAATGATACCATCCTTTTTATCCCTATGGTCTTGTTGTTCTAAAGAGAAAACCAGATTAAAAGTTCCCATCCGTTAGCTAACAGACAGCCGATGAATTTACCCCTCATTTTGAGTTCACAGAGAAGGTATAATCTCTTTTCTATCTTGCTTTTGTGAACTCTGTGTTCTCTGTGGTTTATTCATGAAATTTACATAACCCCACCAGAACAAAAATCAAAATTACCTGTTAAATTTAATATCTTATACCAAATCCATTAAACTCTCCCTTATATTCCTGCCATTCTATCTTTACATCTCTTACATCTGCAGATGAAGGACCAACTTTAAGTGTCTTGATGAACGCTTCAATCAAACCTCTCTCACCCTCGATAACTACCTCTACCCCTCCGTTATAAAGATTCTTCACATAGCCCGTAAGACCAAGAGAGTTCGCTTCCTTCTCTGCAAACCATCTATAACATACTCCCTGGACAAAACCGGATATAAGTATATGTGCACGAATCATAGAATGGAGACACCTGCCTGCTGCAGAGTAGGGCACGGTTTTAACCGTGCGGATAACTAATTATAACCACAAAGTCCACAAAGAATAAGAGGTTAAATACCAAAGACCGACGACTAAAAAAGTTAAAATGTAAAATTAGCAATTAGCAAATCAAAATTTTAATTGATAATCTTGCATTGTTAATTTTGCATTGATCCCGTTTTGTCTGTGGTCTTCTGTCTAAGTTTATAGTCCTTTATTGCCTTCTTCACCCCATCCTCTGCAAGAACGGAACAATGGATTTTCTCCTCTGGAAGTCCGCCGAGTGTATCTATTATCCTTTTATTTGTTATTTCGAGAGCTTCATTGATTGTCTTTCCCTTTATCAATTCAGTGAGCACAGAAGAAGAAGCAATAGCAGCAGCACAGCCAAAGGTCTGGAATTTTACATCTACTATTCTCTCGTCTTTCACCTTTATGTACAGCTCCATAATGTCACCGCACACGGGCGATGTCACCCTCCCAACTCCATCAGCATCTTCAATCACTCCTACATTCCTCGGATTTCTAAAATGCTCCAATAACGTTTCTGTGTATTTCATAATTATTATTCAAATAGCGTTGTTGGTTTATTATACCACAAAAATACACCCTTGTCAAGAAAAAAGTATGGAAGCTATCGAGCTATTAGGCTATCAGGCTATCGGGCTATCGAGCTATTAGGCTATCAGGCTATCGGGCTATCGAGCTATTAGGCTATCGGGCGATTAAGTTATCAGGTAATTAGGTTATTAAGTTATTAGGTCACTAAAATCTACAACATAAAACCTAAAATCTACAATCTGTAATCTAAAATCTAATCTTTGTGCCTTTGTGGTAAATAATCTTCAATCTTTCAATCTTCAATTGTCAATTTTATGGGGTTGTTATTTTAGTGCAATGAGGATGGATAGAATGCCTATGGCGAAGCAGTAGTATGAAAAAGGTCTCAGGGTAGCCTTCTTCAAAAATGCAAGGAGGAATCTTACGGCTAAAAGGCTGGATAAAAAGGAGATGAGTGTGCCTGCAAGTAGAGGAAGGGTGATGGAATTCGCTTTCACACTGGATATCTCTAAGACCGTTGCGCCCAGAATTGCAGGGATGGCAAGCAAAAATGAAAAA
>PEYP01000017.1 GCA_002774315.1 Candidatus Stahliibacteriota bacterium CG08_land_8_20_14_0_20_40_26 | reverse complement strand
GGATGAACATATCAAGAAAGAAAGGAAGATAAACTCTCTCTATGCTCAAAGAATACGGATGTCAAAGAACAAAGGTTTATTTTTAATTTGTCCCGAGGAGACTATGTCCTTGACAAGTCTAAACAAAAATATTTGAAATCACTGTCAAAAACCCTGAAACAATACATCACAATTTCTTTCTCTATCTCAAATTCTACTGATGTTAAATTGCGTCTATAACACCAAAGAAGTGTTTACAATGGATTTCGGGGTAACCGGGGCAAGAAGAAACAGCAAGAAGCACTCCTGCCTCAAAAATACTAAGAGAAAAAAGACTACGAATTTTGCGGCACATAGTACCTCCCTAAAATTATATGGACTCTTTATACAGAGTTTTCAAATATTATAACTCCAAAAACCACTTTTGTCAAGAAAGAACTTCTGAGTTTAGTATCTAACTGACAAGGGACAGGTCTTCAGACCTGTTCGAGGGTCTTCTGTCCGAGAATCCGATGGTTTTTAACCCTGTCTGAGAGAAACTACCATCGCATTTACCCTCTAAAATCTTGATTTTTTACGGGGTTTTTGATTAAAAAATTAACAAAACATAAGGCAAATATCCCGCAAATCCTTTGCAAGACTATTGATTTAATTTTAAAATTTTTTCAAAAAAATGCATTTTTTTCTTGACAAAGTTATTTTTTGATGTTATACTATACAAGGAGGTAGAAATGAAGAGTAATTTAAAGATCAGATGTATGTTTACAGCGCCTGAGCCTCAAACAGGGATGGCGCAAGGCTTTACTCCGGTAGCTGACTGGGGTTGGGCTTCAACAGAGGATGAAGTTCATGAGGAAATAGAAAGCGTGAAAAAAGATCTCGGTAAAATTGAGAAACAATTCAATAATGAAGTTAAGTTTGAGGGATGGGACATTGTTCGCAATGAAGATGAGATTTTAAGTAAATCATTTGAAATCCAGACTTCTGATATAGATGCTGTATTACTTTTTCCATGTACTACCAACATATCCTATATGCACGCTTTTTTAACCCTTAATAAACATCTAATTGTTTTTAACAAAGAATATTTAAAACCTTTTTACGGCGGCAATTTGTTAGGGCTTCACTTTGATTGGGATCTCAACCAATCTAATAGATCGCGGTGGGTCTCGATTGTAACAGACAGTTATGATTCACTTTCCAGAAAAATCAGAGCAATAAGGGCTATTTCAAGGCTAAAAAGAACCAAAATATTATGTATTGGACCTCTTCATCAACACATAGGAGGGAAAACACTTAGGAGAGGAAGTTACGAAGCAGTTCGGAATGCACAGGAAAAATTGGGATTAGCAATTGAATTTGCAAGTTTAGAAGAGTTTAAAAGAGAAATTGGGAAAACAGAAGTAAGTGATGAGATAAAGCAGGTTCACAAAGATTTTATGGAAAAAGCGAAAGAGATAGATTCGAGTGTAAAAGAAAAAGAAGCATTAGAAGCGGTTAAAGTTTACTTCGCATGGAAAAAAATGATAGAAAGAACAAATTCTAACGCATCAACAATAAGTTGTTATCAGACGAAAATTATAGACGAAATTGATACGACTCCATGTTATGCTTTATCGAAGCTCAATGATGAAGGTATAGTTACTGGATGCGAGGCAGATATTGATGCTTTAGTAAATTTGCTTATAGCTAGCTATGTAGCTGATAAACCAGTATATATGGGTGACCCCATTTTTACTGAAGCGTCTAACAAGATGATTAATGCTCATTGTACCTGCCCTTTAAAATTGAAGGGATATAATAAAGAAAATGAACCATATGTTGCTACTACACACTACGAATCAGGAAAAGGCTTAGCCGTTCAGACAATAATGGAAGTAGGAAGTGAAATCACAGTAACCATGCTTTCTCCTGATTTGAGTGCAATTGTAATTACTAAAGGAATAATCACAAAAAGCGATATGCGGTATCCAGCATGTAGAGTACAGGTTGAATTTGAGGTGAAAAACTCATCTGAATTTATACATCAATGTAAGATTCACATTCCGTTTATCGGACATATGATAAATGTGATAGGGGATTACTCAAGAGAGATTGCAGAAGCTTGTAGAATATTAAATATAGAGCCTATTGTTGTTTAATGATTAATATTCGTACGTATTTATGCCAAGTCTTATAGATACGGAAGTTCAGATATGATACTGGAGGAGACGATGTCAAAACCAGAATTACCATCACTTACAGAATTAAAAAGTGTAGTAATGACCCATAAACTCGGTGATGCGTTCAATCCTCCAGCAGCAACCAACTTCCGAGGAGCTCTCCAGGCGTGTATCGATCCTATGGCTGTTCGAAGCCTGACGTTTCCACCCTACTCTTGCGGTGAGACCCCCACAGCCATCCTGTATGTGGATGGGATTTATTTAGCTTCGACTGGACAACCGATAAAATTTGTCTGGCGCCCAGACGGTGTGGAAAGGGAAACAGAATTTCGGGGCGTCCACTACCAGAGCTATACTGCCATGGCGGTGCGTCGAAACGCCGTGTTAATCCATTTGAAACTGACAAACAGGAGTCAAGCGAAACGGTGGGTAAAATTGAAGCTCCTATTGCGAGGGGGGGTAACAAAACAAAAAAAGCCATGGGATAATCCCGTCCCACCAAGTGAAGAAGATAACAGGATCACTTTAGATAAAGATAAAGGTGCCATATTGTTTAGCTCCACCGACACTAGTGCTCACTCCTTACAAGGAAGTGCGCCGATTGCCAGCGAGATTGATGATTTGGGACTGACCTATCGTGTGGAGTTGGAACCGGGGGGGAGTTGGTGTCTGGCCTATGTTAACGTTATTGGAGAGGATCTCCAAAAAATTGAGCGCGAATACGACGAACTAACCTCGAACTTCAATCAGGAGCTCAAAAAGGTAAGCGAGGAATGGAACAAGGAACTTCAATCCATATTTACTCCGAAAAACGATAGGTATCCTGGGCACCTCCCCCTGTTGGTAACTAATAGCGAAGTATTGAAACGCATTTACTATGGGGGGGTTATAGGGACTATCTTTCATAAACGTGTCTCCTCGATTCATGGATCTAAAAGAATTTTTGTAACGTTGATGCCTCACTACTGGCAGACGGCGATTTTTATTTGGGACATTAGCTTTAGCTCGGTTTTGTTTGCCCTTCTCGACCCCGAGTTCCTCAGGGAGATGATGGAAAAATGGATGCAAATGGATATCCACCAGCACTTTGGGAGTGAATATCTCACCGGTGAGGGTATAGGGCCTTGGTACTCAGCAAACGACTATGCCATGCTTAAAATAGCTCACGATTATCTGCGTTACAGCGGAGATTTTGCTTGGCTGGAAAAGGATATCGGAGATAAAAAAGTTATCGAGCACTTGATGTATTACGCCACTTATTGGCAAGAGTTGGATGTGAACAATCACGGTCTGGCCGACTACGGTGGGGCAAATAATCTTTTAGAATGTGTGCAAACCTATACTCACGAAGTGGCAAGCTTGAATGCCGCCAATGTCTTCAACCTGCGGTTCATCGCAAAACTTATAGAAAAGAGGGAGCCTAACAAAGCGAAGCAATTAGGAGAGACTGCTAGGGAACTAGTCAAACGAGTCAAAAGATTATACATATCTGGAAAAGGTTACTGGGGGTGTAAGCAACCCGACGGAAGCTTGCGGGAAGTACGCCATTGCTACGACTTCCTCACCATATCGAATACTATTCCAAACGAACTGAGTAGACAACAAAAAGAGGAGATGATCAAGTTCTTCAAAGAAGAGCTTCAGACCCCAACATGGATGCATGCCTTATCCCAAAGGGACGGCGACGCTACTACCAGCATCCGACCAGATCACCAGTGGACAGGGGCTTACACGGCTTGGCCAGCTATGACAGTAGAGGGGTTATGTCGTATTGGAAAACATAAATTGGCTCTCCAGTGGTTGGAAGGGCTGGCGCGGACAGCGAAGCAGGGGCCATTTGGGCAGGCCCATATGGTCGAGCCGGCAATGGCTTCTGAAGGGGGAGGGGCGAGGAAGGCACCGTCTGATTTTCCCTATATTAGTGACTGGGCCTGCGTTTCTAACGGTAGCTACGTAGATATGATAATTGAGTCGCTCTTCGGCGTAAACGCGACCCTGTTTGACGGGGTCACGGCTACCCCCAGATTTGACACTCTCGATCCAGACGCTAAGCTGAAAAATCTGCACTATCAAGGAAGCAATTACTCCATAGATCAAACGGGTATAAAACGGGGGAGCCAAGAATGAGTGCAAAGAGACCGAATTTCGAGTTGTTAATGCCTTTTAAGATTCGTGTCGCCATCAAATTTTCAGGAGAACCTTTAGTATTTTGGAGGTTGCCTCTCCCGTGTTCGTTATTACATATCTCCCAAAGCAGGCTGGAATTATAACTGCCTCGGAGAAGTTTATTTCGATGTATTTTTCAGGTTCCTCCTTGGACCTGATCTCTACGGCGCTCCCCTCGATCAGAAGTACCATGTGAAATCTTCCGCGAGTATCGTCCTTCACCTCCCTTGCAAACTCCAGCCTACGGACTTCATACGGTATCTCTCTGAACCTCCCTAAGAGGTATTCGGCCCATTCTTTCCCCCCCCTCAAAGTCCTTGGAGGCTGCTTCAGATTGCGTGCGACCCAGTTGGTTTTTCTGTAGGATTTCATGGCTTTAAACGCGTGCTCCAAGTGTATTGGACGTAGATTCCCGTCTAGCCCTGGTCTTAGGTAATCGTACACATGAAGGGTGTAACCGTACGTTGTTCCCAATTCCATACAGACTTGATTTTTTCCGAGAGCGTGGATGGTGCCAGCTGGGATTAGAAAGAGATCTCCGGCCTCACTCGGAATACTGTTCACATAACGGTCGTAGTCAAATGGTACCCTCTCAGTTTCAGCTTTCTTTGCCGCACGGTAGAACTCGTCTAAATCTATGCCTTCCTTTAATCCTAGGTAAACTTTCGAGCCCGGTTGGGTGGCAACGATGTAATAACATTCGTGCTGTCCCAAAAACTCGTTAAAGTGATTCTTGACATAAGAGGTGTTCGGATGAACCTGGATGGCCATGTTTCCACCATTCCAGCTGTCGTCATAATGGAAGCGTATGGGGAAGAGCCACTTAAATTTTTTTGAAGCGTATTTTCCCATGATTGCTTCACGTTCTCTCCACAAAAGAGTAAGAAACGGTACTTCCAAACGCTTTCCACATATATCCAATTCTAAGCTCATTTCGGGCGTGACGGCCTCAAAGTCCCAAGCACAATTAACGTAGTCCTTATCGGATAATCCCCTAACCTTCTTGATCCACTGGCCCCCCCATGGACTCGGGATGTAAAGTGGTTTAAGCCTTATCGGGCGGTGAGCGAGGGCTGACAAGATACCGTCAAAAACCTCTTTGGGCATGAGTACAGGTTTTTCGACCGCGCTACCTTCCACATAGAAATCCAGATACTTCAGCATATCTCTTTTATGCTCATCGAACACCCCACCGACATACTGCGACAGCTTGAATGCTTGAACGGATAGCCCAACATCGGCTACTCCCTTCCCAAGAGTAGCTTCAGGGGGGACGAACCATAGCGAGTTTTTTTGAATTCTCTTCAGGAATTCCGTTCTGTTCACATCTAAATAAAATATGTGGCCAAACAAATTTCTCAAAGACCTGTTAGCGATACCGCAGCCGAAGCATATCATGGCCTTGTTAGATGCTTTTCTCTTTTTAATCCTTTCTTTTAGTTCTCTGACATTGCCACCGTCCAAAAAATCTTCTAGATGACCATCAAATACCCTCCCAAAGAACGGGTCAAAGGTTATATACTGATGTATCATTTTCCATATCTCGTTAGGCGATTTATAGAGTAGAAAACCGTCGACAATTTCCACATCCAGACCTTTGTCTTTCAGATTTTTCTCAAGCACGGATATAACGGACCAGTTGACTCCCGGGTAGCCGTCGAATGCCAGAATGGGGTATCTTTTATTTTTCTCTTTCTCGTGTTCGATGAGTCCTCTCACATATTCACAAAACCCGTCAAGTCCGACAACTATAGACTCGGCCCAGCACTTGGGAACCTTTGGTCGATTGATAGTAATTTTTGTAGGTTTCATACGTCCAACCAGATTTCCGCGGATATTTCCCGTACTTCTTGCCGACTTCCAGCATGGCAAAATAGTTCTACGGTTTTATCGAAGGGTATATGCTGTTACTTGAACACAGGATGTGGCCACCCCCTGGCGAGAGGATATCTATCACCCTCTTGGTCTCCCTTTTAACATCCTCCATACAAATATTTGCAAATAACGCTTCATTTTTTATATCACTTCTATCTTTTCAGAATTCATAATCATCAAGTTATTATTCTTAAAGTCATAATACTGTATGGTTCAAGATGCAATGAGACCTTATCTCTCTCTGAATTTATTGAACTGATATTTTTCTCCACAGGATTTGCTAAAAACACCTTTTGAATTGCTGGTCCCTTCCATAAAAGAGTGGTATCAGCTGCTTTTCCTCCCACCTCAAATAGACGTAGGATAATTCCGTCTCCATCTTCTGCTTTTTTCAATGCGGTGATAATAACGTTTTGTACATTCACTTCACAAAGGCTACAACTATCCTCTGGTAAGATAGCATCCGGATGCCCACTGTTTGAAAACCATGCCTTTAGCGGTGAGTGATGATCCCACCCATATCTGAAAGCATCTAAGCGAGCCGGTGGCCCTTCACTGCTTGAAATTGAATACCTAAATCGATAATTCCATCCGCCCTGAGATGCTGGAGTATTTGTCCACCAATAGTTATTGAAAAGCCATGAATAAATCGTACTTTTCTTCAAATCCAAATTATGCAGCCACCTTCCTGTTTGAATTTCGCTTAACTGGACAAGAGGTGCTTCAATTGGCGACCAGAAAATGCTGAAATTATTGTTGAACAAACGAATCCACTTTTGGACAAGATACCAGTCTCGACATGTATTGGGCAGTTGACCTTTTTCTGGCACAAGAAATGAGTAAGCATTCTCCATCTCAATCTGAAAATCGTCCATTGCAAATGGAAATACAACATAGACAGCTTCAACATTTCTTGTTTCCCTCTTATCCAGATCCAAAATAAAATCGATACGCTTCAAATTATTATATAGAATAACCTTCCTGTCAGCTCGTGAAATATTATTTAGCGAAGTGCGATTTGAAATACTCGAATAAACCTGCCCATTAATTGCTCCTTGATGTTTAATAGAGATTGGACAAATCCTGTTGAACTTTGTATTCCTATCAGGAAATCGTTCAGGAAATATTCTGTGTACACTTTCTATAAAATCCAGGTCAATAGACCTCCAAATCTGTTCATACTTTTCTAAATCAAGACTTACTGGAGTACGACCTCCTATAGTTTCCTCATAAATTAATTGATTAAATCCATACTTCTCATTCTTATTTACCAGTTCACGTTTTGCTTCTTTATCGAAAATACTTTCAATTGTACCATCTCGGTTAAATCGAATCTTATAAAAATTGCTTTCCAATACCTGACTGTTAGACTTAATTCCTGATTGATATTCAATAGGCTTATCTAATAGTTCCACAGAATAGACACGATAACCGAGTGGAGGAACATCTTTTGCCATAAATGTGAATTCTACTCCTTCGAAAGTTTCCTTTATTTGTTGAGTTGGTACAACATTTCCATTTGAATCGTAGATAACTGGATGCTTCGTACCCAGATAACTTTTGGGAATTTCTACACAAACAACATCTGTTCTTTCCCAGGATAGTGCGTTAAAAACAATTACACTTCCCTTTTTTGATTTTATAAGAGAAAGTAATCTTTCCTTCCCGAGGTATTGTACTTCCTTAGCTGTTATTGCTGCACGATAGGCGAAGGCTGCCTGCTCGTAGAATTGCCCCTTTGACTGAAGACTATCTGGGTTCTCCACTCCTTCCGCTGCGCACCAATCTAGCTCATCTGCTAAAGTTATGTTTTTATATGTCTCATTAATTTCTTCCTTGGGATAATGAAATCTTTTGTCATATAAACTAACAATTGTAGAAGTTTTCTCTCCCGAAGAAATATCCTCATGAGTCAAACGGCATATACTCACTTCCCTTGCAACAGTACCAAAAGTATCAATCCAGTAATCTGGCCAAGCTTTTTGGTAAACAGGAAAATTCTGGGCACCCCGTTTTTCAAGGGCTTCCATAAACCTTCCATTTGTTGAAAATTTTACTTGTGGATAAGCCCATTTCTCATTCCATTTCTTTACAATATCAGAAATTTCCCGAACCGGGTTTGCGTTATCTGCATTAGCCCCCGCAGTACGTAAGCCAATAATATCATACGGGAAATTATCACCTTCAAATCTTTTGAGATATCGGGGTAGTTTATCTAAGACTACTTCATAGTCGGTTGTAAATCCAAGTGTAGACCCTTCGATATATGCGTTTTTCGGATCAGAATTCCAGACCAGTACACGACTACCATCCTCTGATTCCCAGTAGAATGGGCGTGGTACATTTGGGGCTCTTCCTCGAGTTGCATTTACAGCAGTTGACAGATACCGAATTCCACTCCGAGCAAGAATTTGTACTAAAGCCCATGGCAACCCTGTTATATCAGTGTTCATTGCACTTTTTAGTGGAATATTATGTAAACGGCAAAACTCCGTAATAAAAATAGTAGTGCGTGCTAATATTTCATAATCGTATAATTCCGAAGTATGAGCAAGATATATAGGTGTTATCTCAATGCGCTCTTCTTTCATCCGATCAATAATCTCTTTTTGCTCTTCAGACGAAAACCTTTCCCAACCATTTAGAAATTGATAACCTGTTTCAATTGTCCAACGAAACTTAGCATCATTGGGGTAATTGTCAGTCTCCCTGCAGTAATTCAAAACATCACATAGAAAACGACCGTGATTGCGTGCAATTCTTGATGGAAGATCTGTATAGCCTGTATCCGTATGCGAAAAATGGATAAGATACACCTCCCATTTCTTTCGAGGGAGTAGTATTACTTCTTTATTAACTCGATTATTTCCACTTTGCAGCGTAGCTGTGCACCTTTCTGGCTTTTCAATTTCCGGTAGAAAGATATGATGCAACGCACTACCCTTACTTAGCGAGATTTTTTCTTTGTAATTGATATCATCTCCCTGAAGTAAAAAAATCAACTCGTCCATCTGACTATTGGAAATCGTAAGGTCAATACGTTGATGTAGCTTCTTACCTATATACTTGAATAAAACAGAACTTTCAACATGAAAATTGATATTTAACTTTGACATAAATCTCCTTTACCCTTTAATCCCACTCATCATAAATCCTCTAATGAAATATTTCTGAACCCAAGTTTGACAGTAAAAGGACAAAAATGCCCGTTTATGAGACAACCTTATATGCGGAAATCTTACTATATAAGGAATTGCATTTTTTGAGCTCTTTGAAAATAGCCAAAAATCCGTAGTGTAACTTTTTTATCTTATATGATATTTTTACTTGACAAATTATGATCCTTGTGTTAAAATAGTGGTGATGTTGAAATACTAAAAAGGAGGAGTCACCACTATGTTTCTGAGAGTTGTTCGGATTAAAAAGGGTAGTCAAGCCTATAAATACCTGAAGCTGGTCAAGAGTATTCGCAAAAAGGGCAAAGTAATCCAGAAAGTCGTTGTTAATTTTGGCAATATTAACCATTGGTCTCCTGCAAAGATAAGAGAGTTGATTAACAAATTAGCAGTGCATTTTGACATTGATACCGGTCTCACTGAAAATGATATAGATCCACAGGGCAGTTTCTGTTATGGACCATTTTTGCTTGCCAATTATCTCTGGAAACGACTCGAGCTATCTACATTCTTTGAGAGGGTATTGATAGAAAGAGGATTTGAGTTTGAAGTAGAAATGGCTATAAAGGTTATGGTGTTTAATCGCCTGTGTGATCCGGCAAGCAAGCATTCACTCCCTTTCTGGCTCAGGAATAAATACATTTAGTATGCGAAAAGAGAAGAGTGCATTGAAAATTGTCAAAGAGCTACCGGATGTTAACGATGAAAGTTAGAATAAAATAAAAGAGAACCTATGGGTATATGAGCTACCCAAAAGAATAGACAACAAACGAGTCGTCGCCGTATTCAACCCAATAAGAAAGAAACCAAAAACAGCAAAAAGAGAAAGAAGAATTCAGAAATCACTTGCTTATATCTCTTCTTTCAATGAGCAAATTAAAAGGGGTGCCCATAAGAATAATAGAAAGGTAGAAGAACAGATTGAAAGATGGCTTACTTTAAAGGGTACCAAAAAGTATTTCAGATTCAAACGTATCATCCCTTATAATCTAACCTATGAGTTGAATGAGGATACTATTATAGATGCCGATACGAGTTTAGATGGTAATGATGGTACTCTATAGTGATGCCAATGATCTATCTACCCAAGATATAGCCAGAGGCTATCGCACCCTCACGCGAGTTGAGAATGCCTTCAGGGAGATTAAAAACTTTATCAAATTGAGACCTATTAGACACTATAAAGATTACAGAGTAAAAGCCCATGTTGCTATATGTGTTATCGCATACCTGATAGAGAGTTTGATAGAACAGGACCTAAAGAGAGCGAAGATAAAATTCACCGCAAGAAAATCATTGGAGTTACTTCGTGATATATCCATTCATCGTCTCAATCTTGTGGGGAAAATACTGAATAAGGCCGACTTACCAACCGAACTTGAGATGAAAATACTAAAAAGTGTTGGTTTGCAGAAATTTGATCGTATTGTGCCATAAGTGCTTACATAGTAATGATGACTGAACACACCCCACATGGTATCCCTGCTTACCGTCAGGCAGGCACCCCACCTGTCTACAGACAGGTGGATATGAAATCATGCACGAAATCATCTAAGATGACAGGTAGTAAGTTAAATACTTGTGGCGAGACATTACTTCCGTTCTCCTTAAGTATATCTACAGGTGTTTTGCCTCCCTTGTATCTGTTCTTCCTTTTAAAGTTGAAGTAGAGCTGGTAGGCATATGCCTTTGCGAGAAATTCTGTCTTGTTCCGGTAATCCTCAATGTCGTAGAACTCA
>PEYP01000059.1 GCA_002774315.1 Candidatus Stahliibacteriota bacterium CG08_land_8_20_14_0_20_40_26 | reverse complement strand
TGAGAGCAATGCTCCCTCTTGCATCAGTCCTTCTTCCTTATTCAATATAGCCCTCATATATGTAGAAGTTCCACATAATCCTTTCATAAGGAAATGCGTCTTCCCACTTTTTACCAATTTTACCGCCTCTCTCGCAGCAGATACCTCATCGGGCATATCTATAATTGTAAATATGGAAGGATCAACTCCCTTATCCTTTGCAACTTTTTCTATTCTCTCTTTACTGCCGGTTATTATCGCATCCACCATCTTTTCATTAACTGCCCTTGCAACTGCCCCGATAGTATGCGGGTCTTCACCGTACGCAACAGATAGCGTGCGTTTTGGTCTTGCCTTGCATGCATCAGCTATCTCTGAAAGATGTCTAATGGGTTTCATTTATCCTCCGTAGTAAAATCAAAAAGTAAATACCAAACACCAAAATTCAAACAAGTACAAAATTCCAAGTATCAAACCCCAAACAAAAAGTTACCATACAGGGGTAAGCTCTGTCCCTACAAGGTTGTTTAAAATATTTAATATTACCTCTGTGAACTCTGTGGTTCAAAATATTTTTCCTCAAATTTTATTCCTTCTTTCTTAAGTTCTTTAAGCACTGGCTTATATATCTCTTCTATGATAGGGATATGGACACCTTTTATGTCTATACTGCCATCCAGAATTAACTTTGACGAGATTGCTGCTGGCAGACCGACTGTCCTTGACATAGATGAAAAACCATAGGGAATTCCATAATCCACAAGTGTTGATATTATCTTCTCGCCTTGAGACCTGTACTCTATATCGAACTCATGTCTTAAAATAATCATATCCCTCTCTCCTTCTTCATACTGGAGTTTCTCATTTAGTTTGTTTGCCAGTATATCCTGAGGTGACATTTCATCCTCCGGAATTTTCTCGTCACTGAGAAGCCCAAGCCACTCAAATCTTTTAATTATATCCGAGTTCTCATTTATGTCAAGAAATCTGGCAAGAGCACCCTTAATAGATGAAATATTTTTATGTCCGATGAGTGACGCCATAAACTCCTTATATGTCATTTGATGAAAATCCTTCTTCTCTTCGCTTAAAAGTCCAAGTTTTCTTATACAATACCAGGTATCACACCATCCTATATTACGCAGGGTTCCTCTGTACATATCCTCTATTCCTGTTATACTGTATTTTTCTATATAGGGGATGGAATCTCTGTTTGGGTATGCCTCAAATTTTCCAAGGTTTTCTATATCTATTGTCCAGTAATGCTTGAACAGTTCAGTATTTGGCACCTTTATCTCTTCTCCACTTTTTAGATACCTTGCATTGTTTTTTGCTGCAAGCACAACACCCCTTGGACTCCATGAAAACTTATATCCCCAGGGATTTGTATTTGCCTCAGGAGCGGGAAGTCCACCACAGTATGAATGGAAACCTTTGACCCTGCCACCTTTTGCTTTTACTCCGTTTATTATTTCCATTGCAGACATATGGTCTATCCCGGGGTCAAGTCCGACTTCGTTTAATATTATTATACCTGTCTTTTTTGCTTCTTCATCCAGCATTCCCATCTTTTCGCTCACATAAGAGGTAGTGACCATATTTTTCTTCAAGTTTATACATATCTCTGCAATCTTTGTGTGATAGACATATGGCAGAAGACTTATAACGAGATCCGCATCATTTATAAGCGGGACAGGGTCATCGTTTTCTATATTAAACTCTCTTGCTATTCCGTTCTGATGCTCTCCTACGAGTTTCTCTGCCTTTCGCAGTGTTCTGGATGCGATTGTAACTCTTATCCCGTTATCAAGCAGATACTTTACAAGAGGCCCGGCGACAAGCCCTGCTCCAAATACAAGTGCATTTTTCATATCCCCCTCCAAGATTAAAATTTAACCACAAAGAGAATACAGATTGTAGGCAAATAGCAATTCGCCCCTACGGGATTGTTCACCACAAAGGACACAAAGAGCACAAAGATTGTAGATTACAGTAAAGGAAAAAGAACAAAGGTTAAAGGATAAATTACTCAATTACCCAATAATCCGATCTCCCGATAGCCTGATAGCTTGATAGCTTAATCGCCCAATATGACTATTTTCCCACAAATTGCTCAATGTACTTATAGTCCGGAGTCAACTTCCCCTTGTGAAGAATTAGCGCCCTCTTTATCTCAGCGGGAAGTTCAATCTCGTCAAGATTTACCCTGTAATCTGCCAATACAATTGCTGGAACAAATCTCTTTACCACCTTGCTGAAACTCTCCGATGATTCCCTCGGAAGTTCACATGGAAGGTTGTCAATCACCATTATAACCACCCCATTTCCTTTAAATCCAGGGATAGCGGTTTCTCTTTGAGAGTCATATGTAAAGACAGGTATGCCCGGATCGGTCGTATGTAAGGTTGCCTCAATTGCCCCCTCAATGTCACAGGATATATCACCTATAACCTTTAATCTTGGGTTTTTGTCAGTGAAGAGACGCCTAATGTCACCCTTTGTGACAAGTCTTGGGTATTTTGGGGTCCAATATATGCAGTTCATCAGTATTGAGAGATATGGTAAGTATTTGTGAAATTTCGACCTGTATTTTTCAGGGTGATTGTAATAGTCATTCAGTTCAAACACATCATCTGCACAGACAGGCTCAACCATATCTTCTTCCTTAAAAACCACCTTGTACAGTTGTTTACCCGAACCAGCTATATTTCCTGTCTCTTCTGGTGAGACCTCTTCTGCTGGCAAGAGGTCAAGTATTTCCTGTACGCCCCTTGATACATGTCCATATCCTGCAATGCCAATAATACAGGGACTAATGGACGGGGGAAGTCCGTTCCTTGCTATTTTATGTCCGATATTTGTGATTGCCCTCTTTATCTCCTTTAAACTGCTGTATTCGTGAGTTTTCTTTATCTCGTTGAATGGATTCTTAATGCCCTCAAATGAGAGTCTCTGTCCAAATGCCCAGAGTGTATCAAGTATTCCTGCAAGTCCTGCAAACCTCCCAAAAAAGACAAGTCGTCTACCATTCTCATCTACAATTCTTTCGTAATCTATCAGGTTACATCCAAGTTCCATCAT
>PEYP01000021.1 GCA_002774315.1 Candidatus Stahliibacteriota bacterium CG08_land_8_20_14_0_20_40_26 | reverse complement strand
GAATTAATTTTATCTCTGTGTCCTCCCTGCCTGACGGTAGGCAGGTGTGGTTTCTTTCATATCCTTTCATATTATTTTTGACAGTACCTATGGTAACAAGCACTGCAGTATGATATCAACCCTTCTTATTCACAATGCATTAAGTATAACGCAGAAATCACAATTTGTCAAGAAAAAACCTTAAAGAACTCAAGGTGTCTTTAGCATAGAAAGGAGATAAACGATAATAAAGGTTCTTAAAAAATCTGTGTAATCCGTTTAGTCCGCTGATTTTTTTCTTGACTTTTAGGATGAGTTGGTTTATAATCTTGTTATGGACGAATTCACTGTCTATATAAAAGAAAGGGCATTTCTCGCAATGATTCTTTCTGTTGTTGAGGTTTACAAGAGAGAAACGCTTGGCCTTTTGCTCGGCTACAAGGGGGGTAACAGATTTTTTGTTGAATATGCAATTCCATCCCAGACAGCAGAAAAGAAATTTTCGTGGACTGAGCCAAAGATGAGAGCAATTGAAAGGATGACAAATATAACAAAAAATATGTCGATAGATGTAATCGGCGATTATCATTCACACACGGATTATGGAGGAGAAATGGCAAAAGCAATGCCCAGTGGAGAGGATATAGCAGATATGCAGAGTGGAAATGTTCATATCATCATTGCAGTAAATCCTAAGTTGGTGAAGGTAAAATGGAGGCAAAATAATGATGGAACCATATCGGGGACGATCAGCAATTACCATGTAAGGATATCTGCTGCAACACCCATTGGAGAATATAAATACAGAAGAGTAAAAATAATCTGCCCATCAGCAACAGGACTATCTGCTTGATGATTATTAGGTGAAGTATAAAATTTCAGTGATAAGATGACTGACTTAGAGGCATGGATAAAACTCTCGCTCGCCAAAGGGGTGGGTGAGGAAACCCTAAAGGTCCTGGTGAGGAAATTCGGTTCGCCCCGGAATGTCATACAAGCAGACAGGAAGAGGCTTAAAGCTGTGACCTCCAGCGAAATAGCAACAAATATAAGAGAATGTGTCAATGTAGATGTAAAGAAACACATCTCTCTTATGGACAGTCTCGGGGTAAAACTCATTCCATTTACAAGCGATGACTATCCAGAACGGTTAAAGTGCCTTCCTTATGCTCCTCCGCTTCTGTATGTGCGGGGTGATTTGAAGGATGACAATCCTTCCATTGCTATAATTGGCTCCAGAAGAGCATCACATTATGGCAAAATGGTTGCAGAGAAGTTTGCGCGAGAACTTGCAAGGGTGGGCTTGACGATTGTATCCGGGCTTGCAAGAGGAATTGATACACATGCACATAAAGGGGCTTTAAAGGAAAATGGCAGAACAATCGCGGTTCTTGGATGTGGAATAGACAGGGTCTATCCATCCGAAAATGTCTATCTTATAGATAAGATAATAACAAACGGTGCATGTATATCTGAATTTCCAATTGGCACTCATCCTTTTGCAGGGAATTTCCCACTAAGAAATCGGATAATAAGTGGACTATCTGACGCTATACTGGTAGTCGAAGCGACACAACGAAGCGGGACATTTACAACGGTTGAGTGGGCACTTGAACAGGGAAAAGAGATATTTGCTATTCCAGGGAATATTACAGAGGAAACATCAAAGGGTACAAATAAATTGATAATGGATGGAGCAAGGCCTGTTACCAGTGTGCAGGATATAATAGATGCCCTGAAATTAGACAGAATAATTACAAAGAGGGAGCTTCCACCACTCACAGAAGACGAGAAAGAGGTGTATGAAAAGCTTGGAAATACAGCCACTCATATAGACCAACTTTCAGTATCCCTTTCTATGCCTGTATCCAAACTCTCTGGCATTCTCCTATCTCTGGAATTGAAATCAGTGGTGAAACAATTGCCAGGTAGGTACTTTATGAAAGAGCAGTAGGCAGTAAATAGTAGGTAGTAGGCAGTAAACAGTAGGCAGTAGGGAGTAAGGGGGAGAGGGAAGAGGGAAGAGAGAAGAGGGAAGAGGGAAGAGAGAAGAGAGAAGAGGGAAGAGAGAAGAGGGAAGAGAGAAGAGGGAAGGGGGTAGAGAGTAAGCAGGTAGGAGCAACCTCCTGGTTGCGACAAGTAAGTGGGATGTGAAATGTTAAATGTTATTGGTCAATTGTAAATAGTCAATCGTAAATGGTGTTAAGGGAGGCTTTATGGCAACTACTGCAGACTTCAAAAAGGGTATAACAATAAAACTTGAAGGGGAACTGATGGCGCTTGTTGACTTTCAGCATGTAAAACCAGGGAAAGGTGGTGCATTTGTTCGCACAAAGTTCAAGAGGCTGAAGGATGGTGCGGTTGTAGAGAAAACATTTAGAGCGGGAGAAAGAATTGAAATAGTATGGATGAAAGAGAAAAAGATGCAATATCTTTATAAAGAGGGGGATTTATTTTTCTTTATGGATACAGGGACCTATGAGCAGATATCACTTCCCTCATCTCTGCTATCTCACTGTATCCCGTACCTAAAGGAGAACGAAGAAGTTTCTGTTATATTCGCAGAAGGACAACCTGTGAGTGTAGATATTCCTACATTTTGTGAACTGAAGGTAGTGGAGACGGACCCGGGAGTGAAAGGAGATACAGCTCAAGGCGGCTCAAAACCCGCGGTGTTGGAAACCGGATTGAAAGTCACAGTTCCGCTTTTTATCAATGTAGGAGACACTATAAAGATTGACACGAGAACAGGAAAATATATAGAGAGAGTATGACCTCTCTTTAATATGCCCCTCGACCTGACAGGATAGCGGGAATGGTGAGGAGAACGAGTTTTATATCCAGAAGAGGTGTCCAGTTGTCTATATATTCAAGGTCCAGTTCCATCCATCTATCAAAATCAATTTCATTCCTGCCCGATACCTGCCATATACATGTAAGCCCGGGTTTCATTGATAACCTTCTCCTTTCCTGTGGAGCATAGTTTTCTACCTCCTTTGAGATGGGCGGTCTTGGTCCCACTATACTCATATCTCCCTTTACACAATTTATAAGTTGGGGTAATTCATCAAGACTCAGTCTTCTAAGTATCCTACCTATTCTTGTTATTCTTGGATCATCTCTCATCTTGAAGACGACTCTGTTCATTTCGTTTAAATAGAAAAAGTCATCCATCTTTCCTTCTGTCTCTTTCACCATGGTCCTGAACTTATAAAGGTTGAATATTTTACCATTCAATCCACACCGTTGTTGTTTAAATATAACAGAACCTTCTGACTCTATCTTTATTAGCAGGACAGTTATAAAAAACACGGGAAATAGCAGAAACAGCAATAACAGGGCAATTATTTTGTCACATATATATTTCATAACAAGGAAAGGAGACAGCTCCGGTGCAGTAGAAAAGCTCAGGAGTGATAGCCCATTATATGCTTCTATATCAAATCTCGTTCTGGCGAATGCATAGTTTTCTTTTATTGCGAAGGATACTGGTATCCCCATCTTTCTACAAGAAAGTATGATGTCTTCGTACTGGGAGAATTTCATAGGTGAAGCAGCGATTACAACCCAGTCTATCCAGTCGGCAACGAGGCGGTCAAATTGTCTGCTGTCTTCCAGAAATTCTTTTATATTAAATCTAAAAGGAGAGGAAGAGAGGAACTCTTTAACAAAACTCGTATCTTCTTTATTCCCCACAATGAGCACCTCCTTACTTTCCCTTGAGGCAAGCGGAGGGAAAAGCCATTTACGCAGACATATAAGGAAGACTACATCAATCACTGAAAAGAGTATTACAAAAAGTCGTGACTGTGTGACTGCCTTCAGTATAAATATTGCAGCGAGAAGGATAAGAGTTCCGAAAAAGACCGCTCTTATAGCAGGGAGGTATGTATCACGAGGTTTCTTCTCAGGAGTAATATAGGCATTCTCATAGGAAAGCAGTATTACCCATACGGGGATGATAATGAACAGTAACCAGGCAAGTGAATTGAATTCAAGGGGTGCATTTTCAGGCAGAGGAATAACGAATGCCCTCAAAAGATAAGCAAGATAAAAGGCAGCAACAGTGAATAATATATCAAAAAGGAGTCCGATTTTTGAAAATATGAGCAATCTTTCTTTTATCATAAGTTAAAATATGTTATCAACACCAAAGCATAATTTGTAGGCACAGATTTAATCTGTGCCAGTCCTTTTTTCACCACACCTGTCTACCGATAGGTAGAAAGGGCACAAAGAACACCAAGATTTTAAATTTTCAAAGAAATTAA
>PEYP01000022.1 GCA_002774315.1 Candidatus Stahliibacteriota bacterium CG08_land_8_20_14_0_20_40_26 | reverse complement strand
TTTCGCATAAAGGAATACAGTGATAGACGGTTTTTGATGGGGACCGAGTGCGAAATTTCGGTGTATTACAGGGGCAGACCCCCACGAAAGGCAGTTGAAAGCGCATTTCGTGTAATTCAGACATTAGATTCATTAGAGAGTTTCTTCTCATCCAAAAGTGATGTCTCAAGGATAAACAGGTATGAGGACTTTATCCCGAGCGGACATACAATAAGGGTGATAAAAGAGGCGATGAGGATAGGAGATATTACAAGCGGGGCGTTTGATATTACCTGTGGACCTCTTATGGATATATGGGAGGCATCTAAAGAAGGCATATACCCGGAGATTGAGGATGTAGAAAGGGCGAGACAACTTGTTGATTATAAAAGGATAGATACTACAGAAGGCAGGATAAGAATTCCAGCAGGAATGGAGATTGATCTCTCTGGAATAGTGAAGGGGTATGCCTGTGAGGTTGCCTGTAAGATATTAAAACAGAATGGTGTAAGGGCAGGACTTGTCAATTGTGGCGGGGATATAAAAGTATTCGGGAACAGGGTATTTAATATAGGCATTAGACATCCAAGACACAAAAAGATATTGTGTACTGCTAAGATAAGAGACAAGGCTATTGTCACATCGGGTGATTACGAGAACTACTTTGAAAGCGGAGGAAAGAGATTTCACCATATAATTGACCCATCCACAGGATACTCCTCGGAGGGCTGTATTGCCGTTACAATAGTTACAGAAGATGCAATGTATGCAGATGGGCTTGCAACAGGACTTATGGTTATGGGTTTAGAACGAGGGGATTCTCTTTTAGAAAAACTTGGAGATGTGCAGGGGATTCTTATCGGTATATCATCAGATTCCCTTGTCATCAAAGGCAACCTTGAATGACAAAAACTCCCTTCCTCTATCTTGTTATTTCTCTTTCGGCAGGATTGATTTGTGGATATTTTACAGACGCCCTGCCTCTTGGTATTCTCCTCCTTTTCTTCTTTCTGGTTGCCTTTATTTCGGTGGTTTTTATCTCTGATATAAAGCCCGCTGTGATGGACATCATCTGTATCGTCCTTGTATCAATGTTCGGATTCCTTTATTATGAAGGAAGGACGAGAATATATCCGAAAAATCATATAAGGCATCTTAACGGAATAGTCTCCCAGTCCTGGGGGAAGGATATTGCTATTGTGGGGGATGTTCTCTCCCTGCCGGATACGAGAGAAGAGAAGACCTATGTTGAGGTTGAGGCGAGATCTCTCGTGCTGTCTTCTGACACCATTCCTGTCTGTGGGAGGATAAGGGTTACCCTTGGGGGAGATGTAGAGTATGGGGAGAGATTAATTCTCTACGGCAGACTCGACTCCCCACCCCCTGCCAGAAATCCAGGAGGATTTGATTACAGGGCATGGCTTGCGAGACAGAATATCTACAATACGATGTCTCCGGACAGCGTGATAAAGGTGGGTGAAAATTTTGGCAACAGGTTCATTCTTCTTGCTGCAGGCATAAGAAGTTATATAGAGACCACTATAGACAGAAATATTGGAGGAGATAAGGGGGCATTCCTCAAAGGAATAACCATAGGAGAGAGAGGAATGATACCAGGGGAGGTGCAGGAGGTTTTTAGAAACACAGGGGTTGTTCATATACTTGCAGTATCAGGTCTTCATGTGGGTATATTAGCAGCAATGCTGTTTCTTGTTATTCGCTTATTCAGATTGCCAAATATTGTAAATATAATGGTAACATCTGCCTGTCTTATCGTATATGCATTTATGACAGGCCTCCGTCCATCAGTTGTAAGGGCAACCACAATGTCCATCCTTCTGATGAGTACATTCCTCACGGAGCGGGATACAGATATACTGAATACCCTCTGTGTCGTTGCTTTTGCTATACTTATATGGAATCCGCAATTCCTTTTTGATGTGAGTTTTCAGCTCTCATTTGGAGCGACTGCGGGCATAATATACCTTTATCCAAAAATCTATCCACTCATAAGGGTAAGAAATAGAGGTATTGACAATGCTATTATAAAACCATTTACCGTATCTCTCTCTGCGCAGGCAGGGACCACACTGCTTGCTGCCCACTACTTCTATCGTCTTCCGGTCATATCTCTTATTGCAAACATCTTCGTGGTGCCACTCACGGGGTTATGTATAGGCGCAGGGCTACTCCTCTCTCTTGTAAATCTACTCAAGATAGACCTGTTGAGCAGGGTATTTGCTTCTGCGGTTTATGGTGTTACCGCACTTACACTCGGTACTGTTAATTTATTTGGAAAGGTGCCGTATGGTCACTTCTGGATAGGGAGTCTATCGCCCCTTTTTCTCATATTCTATTTTATTCTCCTTGTATCCGGGGTAAATGCACTGTATTATATGATAAAAAGAAGGGTCTTTAACCCCTCTCACAGGGTATTTGTCTATACAGTGATTGTTTTTCTCGTTTTGCTTGTATCAAGCCGTCTTTACAAAATCTATAACCGGGAGGTCCGTGTAACATTTATGGATGTTGGGATGGGCAACTCCACACTGGTAGAAATGGAGGACAATGTAATCCTTATGGATGGTGGCTCATACCACAGGGATATACCGGTTAGTGCAGACTTGTTAAGAAGAAAGGGAGTAAAGGATGTATCGCTTGTATTTCTTACCTCTCCCCTCTCTTACGACATTGGCGGACTTACATACATTCTGAAAAACTTCAATGTGAAGGGCGTGGCTCTTCCGTTTATCCCGTATCACACATACGCTTATAAGAAGTTTTTATATACAATAAAGGAGAGAAAAATCCCGTATAGGTTTGTAGCAAAGGGAGATAGGATTGGTCCTTTTACAGTCAAAAACCCAATGGGAGGGTATTATTCGGATATTAAAGATGTCTCCCTTGTCCTCA
>PEYP01000001.1 GCA_002774315.1 Candidatus Stahliibacteriota bacterium CG08_land_8_20_14_0_20_40_26 | reverse complement strand
GCTGCAGTCCCACCTCATAGGCAACTGTTTTCTGTGCCTTTATACTGGGGTTGCCTATTATTACATTGTTTACAAGCAGTTCAGGGTCGAGATAGTCCAGATTTGTATACTGGCAATAATATGACGGGTTCTGGAAAAAATGCCCGTAGGCAAAATGGAGTACAGTCCTGTCCGTTACAGGATGTGCAAGCCCAATTCTGGGACTTAACTGTATCTTTTTGTCCGCCTGTACCAGTCCCGAACTCGGGTCTGTTATATCCTTCCACATATTTGCCCTCGGGTCCGCATAATCAAACCTGACACCCGCATTGAGAACCATATAGTCATATTCCATCTTGTCCTGGAGATAGATTGCTGCCTCTATTGGGTAGTGTTGAAATTCCTGATATTGATACGGTCCTCCAACCACAAGTCGACTCATCTGGCATAGATAAAGATTATGTCTCTTTGCCTCGAATCCTGTTTTTAATTGATGCCTGTTGTTTAATTGAAGCGTCAGATTGCCGTTTGAAGAGACCGTGCCTGTCTTTGAATCCCGATAGAGCGAATAGTCTCCTCCACCCTCAGTATAGAACTCCAAATCGGTTGCGATACCCGATTCATACTCCTCGGGTAGTTTATCGTCTACCTGTAAAAGATTGTTATTAACAAAACTGCTTAATGACATGCTATAGAAGAGCCTCTCGTTGGGTGCGTGTCTTATCGAAATTGCCTCTCTATGTATAAGTTTTTCCTCTTGAGGATAATGGTCATATCTGTATTTCCATGAATGGCTATAGTTCTGATAGTAGCCATCACCTCCCTGCAGGGAGAGAAATACATTGAAATTTCTGAGACGGGTAGTGATCTTGGTAAGTATATTCCGTTCTAATGTATACCCGAAAGGAAGATAGCTATTCTCAGCGATATGCTTACCCCCTACAAAAAGAGTGGTATTACGAAGACCCGGGATACTGCCGGTCAAATACCCTTCAAAACTTCCAAGAGACAAAACATCGTAATAGTCTCGTACATCCTGCGGTATATACTCATACTTGTCCTCTGCAAGGGCATTCTTTTTTCTGTACGGAGAATCAACGATGTTTACACTACTATATCCAACATCACCACGAAAGTCTATCTCTCCGCTCTTTGTGACTATGTTTACAACGCCTGACATCGCATCACCGTACTCTGCATTGAATGTGCCGGAAAGTAAAACCATCTCCGATATCGAACTACTCGGCAAGAAACACGCAAAATTCCCAAAGAGTGGGTCCCTTACAGACATTCCATCTATCATATAGGTAAGTTCTCCTGAGCGCCCTCCCCTTACATGTAACTCCTGACCAGCACCTGTGGTTACCCCTGCCTGTGAGGCAAGGATGTCAGAAACAGTGTGAAGGGGCATCTTTTCTATTTCTCTGTCTGTTACAATAGAAATTTTAGAGGTACGGTCAATCTCAATAAGGGGTCTTTCACCGACCACAATTACTTCCTTGCCAATATCCAGAATTATGGGATTTAAAGAGAAGTTAAGTGGGGTAGTCCTGTCACTTACAACAAGTACTCCCTCGTGGATTACAGACTGGAATCCTATCATCTCCGCCTTTATATTATAATAACCAGGTGGAATGTTTAGTATAAAGTAATATCCCTCGTTATCAGTTACTCCTCCAAGATTGGTACCGAGAATGTAGACATTTACATAGGGGAGGGACTCACCTGTTTCAGCATTCACTACCCTACCTGCTATCTTTCCAGTGATGCCTGCCAGGAGCAAGGTTGGCAGGAGAAGCAAGAGATATATAATTCTCTTCATAAAAAAAGTATACAATAAAATAATTGATTTGTCAAGTCTTTTAGAGAGCTCTGAAAAAATATTTTTGAGCTCTCTTGATATCACAAATTTTTAACCGATCACGCAGATTTAGTAGATTCTATAAGGTTTTTAATCTGTGTAATTTTTATCTTAATCGGTGTAATCAGAGATTTCTGGGCTTTTTCAGAAATCTCTTATATCCAATCATCTTATACACGAGTTTTGCGGCGAGAAAATCGGGAGCAGGATTTCCTTGTATAGGAGAAAGTTCCACCACATCAAACCCAAGCACATTCTTCTTTCTTATCAAGGTCTTCAGAAACCCCAGTATTCCATACCACGAAAAGCCTCCTGGTTGTGGCGTCTGGACAGAGGGCATAATACCCGAATCGAGCACATCAAGGTCAAGGGACAAATAAATATTATCTGAAAGCCCTCCTATCACATCATCCATCCACCTCTCTTTCACAATTATATCCTTCATATAAGCTATTTCACAGGGAGGAGACGCCCCTCTTATATAGTCTATCTCCTCTTTTGATATACTCCTCACACCCACTATTTTAACTCTTCCCATCTCCGATAATCTTCTGGATGTGCAGGCATGGGAGAACTTGTTCCCCTCATATTTATCCCTCAAATCAGAATGTGCATCAAGCACAAAAAAATCTATATTCGGATAGAGTTCTTTATATGCCTTTGCCGCACCAATGGTCACAGTATGGTCACCGCCGAGGGATACAACAAACTTATTCTTTTTTATCAATCCTTTTATAATACTATAGACCCTATCTATCATTAACTCTGGTGCGACAGGGAGTTCTGGTGGCGAAAGTGTAAATATACCAACATCTGCCGGGGTCCAATCCATCTCCTCATCATACAGTTCGAGTTCTTGTGATGCATCGAGAATGGCCTTGGGACCACGACTTGCCCCACCCCTGTAGCTACCAGTTCCATCGTATGGCAGCGGCAGGATTACCACTCTCGCCTTATCAAATTCCACATTTTTTTCAGTAAACATTTCGCCTTCTGGAGACACCAAAAAAATGAGTAATTAAGTTATTAGGTAATTAGGTCATTGGGTCTTAGCGTCATTGGGTCATTATGTTATTAGGTCATTAAGTAAATAGGTCATTAGGTTACTAAGTAATTGAGTTATTTGGTAATTAAAATATTCAGTTAACAATTAGCATTTATCCTTTATCTTTCAATCTTTTAATAACTTAATGACCTAATAACTCAATAACTTTAGCATATCAGCGTATATCAGCGAAAATCCCTGCCTGCCGCAGGCAGGTGCGTCCCAAAAAAGAGAATCAGACGCTGACTGGCTCTTTGGCGCCGCATTTAGGGCACACAAGAAATTTACCCTTTTTCTCCATTATACTATAGCCACATTTAGGACAGGTTATCTGGATAGGAGAGTTCCAGATTGAAAATTTACACTGCGGATAGTTTTTACAGCCATAAAATGTCTTTCCTCTCTTCGTTCTTCTTTCTACTATCTCATCCCCACATTCAGGACATTTAACACCAGTACTGACTGGCTTTGTAAAGTCACAATCGGGATACCCGCTGCAGGCAACAAATCTACCGTATCGCGCATTTTTTATAACGAGCTCCCTACCACACAAGGGACATTTTTCTCCAACCTTTTCTACTTCAGGGGCTTTGTTGAGCGGTCTTGTATTTTTACACTCTGGATATCCTGAACATGCGAGGAATCTTCCGTATCTGCCAATTTTTACAACCATAGGCTTCCCACATTTTTCACATATCTCATCGGTAACCTCTTCAAGAGATTGTCTTGCCTCTCTTGTATCAAATCTTCCAATACTTTCGGAAAACTTTTCATAGAATTTAGAAAGGAGCTCTTTTTTTTCAATATCTCGTGCCTCAACCCTATCAAGTTGTTCCTCCATCTCTTTTGTGAATTTCACAGCAAACAATTTAGAGAAATTTTTGATAAGCACACTATTTACCATTTCCCCAAGCTCGGTCGGTACGAGTTTCCCTTTGTCTTTCTCTACATAGCCCCTCTGTATTATAGTTGATATTATAGGTGCATAAGTAGATGGTCGACCTATACCCTTCGCCTCGAGTTCTTTTACCATACTACCCTCTGTATATCGCGGTTTTGGGTTTGTAAATTCCTGTTCCTTTTTGACTGAAACTAAGTGCAGTATCTCCCCTTTTTTCAGTTCCGGGACCTTCTTACCCTCTTTCTCCTTAACTCCTGCTATCAAGAGAAATCCTGGAAATTCAAGCATCTCTGATACAGCCTCAAATTTGTACTCACCTGCTTTTATAACTGCCTTTCTCGTGTTATATTTTGCTGATGCACTCTGAGATGAAAGGAATCTCTTCCATATTATATCATATACTCTGCACTGGTCATATGTTAGATACTGCTTTACCTTTGATGGTGGAAGTTCCAGGGATGTAGGACGAATTGCCTCATGTGCTCCCTGAGTACCTTTTTTCTCCCTGTATATATTGGGTTTTTGAGGTATAAATTCCTCTCCGTATGTATTTTTTATAAATCTCCTTGCCTCCTTTATCTTCTCATCTGCGATTCTCACAGAGTCTGTCCTCATATATGTTATCAAGCCTATTGCCTTTCCACCCACATCTACACCTTCAAATAATGCCTGTGCAACCTTCATTGTATGGGCTGCACCCATATTTAAGTTCGCTGAAGCATCTTGCTGGAGGGTACTCGTGATATAGGGTGGTTTTGGATGCTTTAGTTTTTTCCCTTCCTTGAAATTCTCTACCACGAACTTCTTTGTGGAAATGTCATCTACAACCTCAACTGCCTCCTCTTCTGTTTTTGGTTTAATCTCTAGCAATTTTGCGTCAAACTCCTCTTTTGTCTCTTTCTTTTGTAATCCGACAGTTATATTCCAGTACTCCTGTGGTACGAAACTCCTTATCTCCTTCTCTTTTTCACATATAAGCCTGAGGGCAACTGATTGCACCCTGCCCGCTGATAGTGCAGGTTTTTTAAACACCTTCCATAGAAGTGGAGAGACAGTATAGCCAACAAGTCTGTCAAGTATTCTCCTTGCTATCTGTGCATCCACCTTTGACATATCTATACCGCCTGGATTCCTGAGTGCCTGTGTTACACCCTTCTCCGTAATCTCGTAGAAGAGGACCCTCTCTGTATTCCTCTCTATAATATTTTGAATATGATACGCAATCGCTTCGCCTTCCCTGTCAGGGTCTGTTGCAAGTATTATCCTTTTCGCCTTCCCTGAGATTTGCTTAAGTTCCTTGATTACTTTTTCTTTGCCCTTTATTGGAATATAGGATGGCTCAAAATCCTTCTCTATATCCACACCCAGTTTATTCTGTGGAAGGTCCAATATATGCCCTCTGGAAGACGCCACTTCATACTCCTTATTCAGGTATCGCTTTATGGTGCGCGCCTTCGTGGGTGATTCCACTATTATAAGATTTTTCGGCATAGCGGGTTAAGAAGATTGACTATTGACGATTGAAAATTGACAATTGCAAATTGAATTCACATCACACATCACACATTTCACATCCCACGTTACACATCCCACATTAAACATTCAACATTTCACATTCAACATTCCACCTATCACCTGATTACCACACAAGAAGTCCTTTGCCATAATGTTGGGCATTGCTTATACATTCTGTTACAAAGACTTTTGCCTTTTCTATGGATGATAAAAGATTGTTACCCAGTGCAAGATATGAGGCTATTGCAGATGCAAGACAACATCCGGCGCCGTGTACTTTCGTCTCAAATCTTTCACCTGAGAAATGTGTTATTCTCTCTCCATCAAACAAAATATCAACAGCTTTTTTCTTCTCAATGTGTCCACCTTTGATCAAAACAGGTCTTTTACAGATATCAAATATTTTCCTTGCTGCCTTCTCTGCATCTTTCACTTTTTCTATCTCTATACCCGATAATAAAGACGCCTCTATCTTATTTGGAGTAGAGATGGTGGCCATTGGAAGAAGCTTATGAAATAAGGAGCTAACAGCATCCTCTGATAGAAGGCGGGAACCTGTGCTTGCAATCATAACAGGGTCAATAACTATATAACGAGGCATATAGAATTTCAGTCTATCAACTACAGCAAGTATTATGGATTCGTCATACAGCATGCCCGTCTTAACCGCAGAAATCCTCATGTCTTCAAATACCGCATCAATCTGCTCCTTTACAAAAGAAGGAGGAAGAGACAGGATTTTCTTCACTCCTTCAGTATTCTGTGCAGTGAGGGCAGTTATGCAGGATGCACCATAAACACCAATAGACTCAAATGTCTTTATATCTCTCTGTATACCTGCCCCGCCACAAGAATCAGACCCCGCAACAGTCAAAACAACTGGATGCATAAAAAGGCAATAATGTTTATAACAAAAATGTATTAACCACGGATTGTATAAGCAATTAGTCTGTTAGTTTGATAGTTTGTTAGAGTCTAACAAACTAACTAACCAACCAACTAACAAACTAACCAACTAACCATTAACCATCATTTCATTGTTATCGTAATATGATGTGAACTACCGAGACCGAGTTCGAATGGAAGATAGGTATAATCTAATGTGAGATTAGAGTAATTTATACCAAAGCCAAAAGATGGTCCTTTTGAATCGTATCTAACCCTCTTTCCCATTCTCAGAGTTATATATGGATTTGGTGCGTACTCAATACCCGCGCTGACTGTAAATACCTCATCAAGTGCCTTTCTGAATGAAGCAGACAGACCAAACTTTTTAATTTCATATCCAGTGCTGAATTCAAATGTGAGTGGAAGTCTGATTGGTGTAGAACCTTCTATGCCATAGCTGACCCTGGGCCCTATGTTTGACACGACAAAGGCGATATCAAGAGCGGTAATGGGAATGTAATTGAATCCAACATCCAATGCATATCCTCTGAGACTGTATATATAACACCTCTCGTAAAGGTATTTGAAGGAACCTCCAAGCCATACATCCCCTGCCTTTCTTCCGTATGATAGATAAGAGATGAGGCTGAACGGGGAGTAGGTACCATAGAGTATCTGCCTCGAGTCTCTCAATTCTACATCTCCTGCTGTAAAATAATTGATACCGACCCCATAACCACTTATCCCGTCACCCCATACCACTCCTGCAAATTCATACCTTGTGCCCAAAAATTGAGATGAATGTGAGAATGACGCGTTAAGTCCTAACACCAGTGGTATCTGTGAAGGATTCCAGAACACAAGCGTTGCATCTCTTGATAGGATTCCACCTCCAAGCGCAAGGTTCTTCGCTCCTATGCCAAGTTTAAGAGAGGGTATACCCATGCCTTCGCTCTTCGAATTAAAAAAATCCCTTATATCTTCTACAATATTCGCCTCACTAATACCCACAGAGAGAAAAATGATTATTATTACCCATTTTATATATCTCATACGACCCTCCTACATCACCTCTTTCATTAACTTTTCTATTACATCACCTGTAGTTACACTCTCTGCCTCTGCAGCAAAGTTTAATATCAATCTATGCCGCAATACAGGTTTTAATACAAATCGCACATCTGCCATAGATGGCGTAGTCCTTCCGTCAAGCAATGCATTTGCCTTTGCTCCCAATACTACATACTGGGACGCCCTTGGAGAAGCACCCCATGTTACCCATTCTCTTATAAATTTTGGTACTTCTGAGTTATTAGAAGGTCTGGTGAATCCGATGACTTTAACCACATTTCTCATCAAACTGTCGGATACTGGAACCCTGCGGACGAGGTTCTGGAGTCCAAGTATCTCATTTCTTCCAATCACCGGATTTATCTCGTTCATATAGGCACTTGTTGTCGTCTCAACGATTCTTACCTCTTCATTTGGTTGTGGGTAATCTATCACGATTTCAAACATAAATCTGTCAAGTTGCGCCTCTGGTAGTGGGTAGGTTCCTTCCTGCTCTATAGGATTTCTGGTTGCGAGTACGAAGAACGGCAGCTCAAGTTCATATGTTCTCCCTCCTGCAGTAACTTTGTATTCCTGCATCGCCTGCAGAAGAGCAGCCTGTGTCTTTGGGGGTGTTCTATTGATTTCGTCAGCAAGGATTATGTTCGCAAATATAGGCCCCTTCAAAAACCTGAATTCTCTTTTCCCTGTCTCCCTATCCTCTTCCAATACCTCGGTTCCTGTTATGTCTGATGGCATAAGGTCGGGGGTAAACTGTATCCTTTGAAAAGAAAGAGAAAGTGTTCTTGCGAGTGTATTTACTATCAGTGTCTTTGCAAGACCAGGCACGCCCAAAAGGAGAGAATGTCCTCCTGCAAGCAGTGCGATAAGTATCTGTTTTATTACATCGTCCTGCCCTACAATGACCTTATGCAGTTCTTTCAGGATTTTTTTCTTCGCAACTTTCAGCTTCTCTATGTTCTCAATGTCACCCATATTATCTCCCATCCGCAAAAACATTATTGTCAAAAATCTAACCACAGAGAGCACTAAATTAGTGAATTAGGTTAATTCAGTTAATTAAGTTAATTTGAATAGGCTACCCCTTTAACTTAATCACTCAATTAACTTAATCTCTTAATCACTTTTCATCTGTGACCTCCCTGCCTGCCGGTAGGCAGGTGTAGTTTTTCATATTCTATTTGATACTACCGCAAAAACATTATATACCAATTTTCAAGAAATGTCAAGGAAAAAGTGTTAGAGAACCACGGATAGTGATGCACTCCATATTTCTGGTTAGAAAAAACTTGACATTACTGCGATTCGGTGGTATAATTAATACGAGTAATTGTCCAGAAAATATCAAAAATCTAATTAGCACCCTGCTAAGTAAGGCAGCTTATGTTTTTGCAATAGCAAGCTACTGCCTGCGGTAGGCAGGCACTCCGATGCATATTAGTAAACAGATGGAGTGCAGTGGCTTGCCACTGCATAAGACTTTATGGATAATCACATTAATTTATGAAGGGCAAGGGTTGCGGTTTTGGAATATTTTGTAAGAATTTTGTGTTCTTTGTGGTCAATTCAGTAAGGCATTAGGAGTAAGTATGAGGAAAGATAGGAGATTAGAAAATCAGATGAGAGAGGTAAAAATAACGAAGGACTATATTAGAGATGCAGAGGGTTCCTGCCTCATTGAAATGGGCAAAACGAAGGTCGTATGCACTGCAACGGTTGAGGAAAGAGTGCCTCCCTTTCTTAGAAATTCCAGAAAGGGATGGGTAACTGCAGAATATGGAATGTTACCCCGAAGTGCAAGGCAAAGAATAGAGAGAGAACGCTCCAGAGGAAGAATATATGAGATACAGAGGTTGATAGGACGTTCTTTAAGAAGTATAAGTAATCTTTCTATCCTTGATGGATACACCATAATAATCGACTGCGATGTTATCCAGGCAGATGGTGGTACGAGAACCGCGAGTGTAACAGGAGGATTCGTCGCATATTACACTGCCTGTCAATATATGATATTTGAGGGATTGCTTGAACGCTCACCTACTCACTCGCTGTTGGCGGCGATAAGTGTAGGAGTAGTAAACGGAGAACCTATGCTTGATCTCACCTATGAGGAAGATTCAACTGCTGATATTGATATGAACATAGTAATGACAGAAAATCTTGATATTGTGGAACTACAGGGCACTGGTGAGAAAAGACCATATACGATAGACGAACTTACGAAACTCATGAATCTCGCAAAGGTTGGGATAAAAAAAATTATAGAAGAGGAAAGGGCAGTTTTATTTCGCATATAAGCCTATCAAATCCTTTTAGGGTGTTCTTATGTTTTTGAACCTTGCCTTTTAAATGGAAAATTCTCTGTCTACTAATTCAACATTCAAGGATATCTTCCTCTACCTTAAAATCCACTGGAAGGAACTCTTTTACAACCCAAATATTGGCTTGGGCATGTCTTGTAAGTTCTGGTATTTTTATTTTTACCTTTTTCCCCGTTTCATAGGCGGCAAGCGCAAGATATGGTATTATCTGATCAGTCATCCATCTATCAAGAGGTGCACCCCTTTCTATAGCTTTCTTTAACGCCTTACCTGACTCTATTCCTACAACCTCTGCTCTCTTACCTTTTCTACCAAGTCCATCTGCTCCTATTATACTATTTGTAAATTTCGCATTTGTATGTACAAAACAGCCTGCGTCTTGGGAGTTCACATAGCAGAAGGCAGTAGTCGCTTCAGGGAAAATGTCCCTTGCACCCTCTATCATCCGCTCTCCTACTTTTGATGGGGCAAGGATGGAAGAGGATATGGATATTATATTAACTTCGATTAGATTTCCCCTCTCAGTCAATTTTATAGGTTTAAGTTTGGCCGGGGAAACCTTCACCCTGCATATACCACCACCTCTGGGGTAAAACCCGTGCCTTCTTACATCCACAGATATTGTTATACCCATTAGTCTAAGAAAATAACCGAATATGTGCCTGAAGTACTCAATGCTCGGGCTGAAGGGCACAGCGGTTCCACCTTTTATCTCATATAGAGAGGGAGAATCTGCGTATATCCCGATTGGCACAAGTGTCTGGAGGATAAGGGTGATTGCACCTGCGGTCTTGGTATCTATAATATAGTTACCCCCTCTTATCTCACCCGGGATGAACGTGATATCCATTGAACCAACATGCAATTCCTCAGTCCTTCCACCTGATATCCTTAAGGCAGCCTCTATACCGGCAAGATGTTGTGGTCGGAGCCCTGGCTTCTCCCGTCCTGCCCTTATATTATATATACGGACGGACTGCTTTGTTATACAGGAGAGGGCGATAGCGGTTCTTACAATCTGCCCACCACCCTCTAAATAATTGCCGTCAATTTCTACCATATTATACCGCTTAACCTTCCCTTTCATATCCATACGGATCCCATGGATTTTCTTCATCTCCCCTTGTTTATGCATTTGAGCCTTTCACAAGATTCGTAATCCCTTACATTCCCCGTTTATTGGTATCGAGGCTCGCCTGCCTGACGGTAGGCAGGTAACGAAGCTCGATTTTTTGATGCTCGATACTCGCCTCCGTACGGATCCTACGGACTGTATTTGTCCAGTCTCAAGCTTCCAGCTTCGAGGCTCGTTACGAGTTTCCTCACCGTAAAACCCAGTTTAAATACAAATAATAGGGTGAGCTTACGGAATATTCCAAGTTTGCTAATGGGAACAGGACAAAATTCTATTGCCTTAATACGGAAGCCAGCTTTTTGAAACAACCCCTTTAATTCTTCCTCATTATGTCCTACCTCATAAATGAGGGTAGGACCACAATTCTTTGTTCTAAATGGCATATACGCATATGGCAGGTTCAGTTTCTGTTTGAATCTTCTAAGAAGAGCCTTATTGAACGAACTCATTATACATATCCCAGTCTTTTTCAATACCCTTCTGAATTCGTATACTGCAGAGACAGGACTAAAAAGATGGTTAAATGCAAGGGTGCAGATGACACCCCCACATGAATCCGCTTTCAAAGGTAAGCATTCTGCATCTGCAAGGACAGGGAGAATCTTATTTCCTTTTTTCTTTTTTGCCATTTTAAGCATTTCTAAACTCAAGTCGAGCGCAATAACGCTTATGCCCATTCCAGCAATCTTTACAGCATATCTTCCAGTACCACAACCAACATCAATTACAGGCGAAGAAAGCTCACCCAGCCATTTATTTACAATCTTCTCCTCTGCTTTTTCAATCCATCTTGTGCAAAATAGGTATTTCGAGTAATCGTAATTGGGTGCCAGAAAATCATATGTTTCCTTTAAGCCCTTCTTCCCTTCACGAATCTTGTATTGCAGCTTACTGATAAACCAGAACTTTCTCATATCAAATCAAAAATAAGCCACAGATTACACGGATATATTGCGTCATCGGGTCATTGAGTCTTCGGGTCGTTGGGTCAATGGGTTATTGAGTTATTAAAGTGCTGAAATCAAATGACCTAATAACCTAATGACCAGTACCCAATTACTACTGACTAATGACTATTATAACATAGAAAGTGAACAAGGTCAAGGAAAAACATACCACATTCGTGTTTTACACTTTCATAGGAGTATCAACGAAGGAGGGTATTTCCTGATTTTTAGTATAAAAAGTAAAAAAAAATGCGAAAACCCTTGATTTTATTAAAAAAACACTTGACAAACTGCGAAAATTGTGATATAATCCCAAACAGAGGGGACAATAAAGCGTAAACGTAAATGGGATTGGGAAATACAGATGGTTGTATAAATTAACCACAAGGAGGTACTATGCCGAAGATAACACTATCTGTCATCAAGGCAGATATAGGTGGATGGGTTGGACACTCATCATCTCACCCGGACATACTGGAACTTGCGAAAAAAGACCTTGCAAAGGCAAAAAGCTCTGGTCTCCTTATAGACTTCTGTGTTCTGCGCTGCGGGGATGATTTAGAACTCATAATGACACACACAAGGGGAGAGAACAATTCCGATATCCATGGTCTTGCATGGGATACATTTAAGGACGCAACAGACCTTGCAAAGAAGATGAAACTGTATGGTGCAGGACAGGATATTCTCTCAGACACATTCTCCGGAAATGTAAAAGGAATGGGCCCCGGAGTTGCAGAAATGGAATTTGAAGAGAGAAAATCAGAACCTGTTATAGTGTTTATGGCAGATAAAACATCACCAGGCGCTTGGAACCTAGCGCTCTACAAGATATTTGCTGACCCGTTTAATACTGCTGGGCTTGTTATAGACCCTTCGATGCATGATGGTTTCAAATTTGAAGTCCTGGATGTAAAAAAGGAAGAGGCTATAATCTTCAATGTTCCGGAGGAGATGTACGATATGCTCGTGTTCACAGGAGCAAGAGAGAGGTATCTCACAAGAAGGGTATGGAGAAAGAGTGATGACGAGATAGCTGCTGTCTCCTCAACTCAGAAACTCGCCTTCATTGCTGGCAAGTATGTTGGTAAGGACGACCCCGTGTTAATAGTAAGAATGCAAAGTGGTTTTCCTGCTGTTGGGGAGGTTTTAGAGGGATTTGCCTTTCCCTATCTTGTCGCTGGATGGATGAGAGGTTCACATAATGGTCCACTTATGCCCGTATCGTTCAAAGATGCAAATCCAACGAGATTTGATGGCCCTCCAAGAGTGATAGCTGCAGGTTTCCAGATTACAGATGGTCATCTTATTGGTCCGAGGGATATGTTTGATGACCCATCGTTTGATTATACGAGAAAGGTCGCGGAAGAGATTACGGACTATATGCGAAGACATGGTCCATTTGAACCACACAGGCTTCCTCTTGAGGATATGGAGTATACAACTCTCCCTGGGGTCAGCAAAAAACTCAAGGAAAGGTTTGAAAAAGTAAAATAAAAGACTATGAAGAAAACACCATTCTACGAGAAACATATAGAGATGGGCGGAAGGATGGTTGAGTTTGCTGGATTCTATATGCCCATACAGTATAAGGGAGTGGTAAAAGAAGTATTGTCAGTGAGAGAAAGGGTAGGGATATTTGATGTCTCCCATATGGGAGAGATAAAAATTACT
>PEYP01000019.1 GCA_002774315.1 Candidatus Stahliibacteriota bacterium CG08_land_8_20_14_0_20_40_26 | reverse complement strand
AAATTTTATTGACAAATCCACAAATTTATGTTATAATAAAGTATCTTAAAAACAAGAAAGTGTTAATCATGTCGGCCCTTAAAATAGGGTAATAATTTTATACCAGATTTTGGAGGTGAGATATATGTTATTAAAGGTTACTTATGGAGACAGAGAGACAAGGGTAGTAAAGGCACCCGATATTGGAATATCCAAGGGAGACTATATTATATATAAAACTGAAAGCGGTAAAGATATTGGATATGTAATTGAGATACTTCCTCAATCGCATATAGTATCGTACAGGTTTGCAAGCGTGGCAACGAAAGAGGATAAGGAAAAAATGGAAGCCTTGAAGAAGGAGGAGATCGAAAAAAGAAAAGAGTGCATTGCCCTTTTACCCAAGTATAACCTGCAAATGAAATTCGTTGGATGCCACATTCAATTTGATGACAAAAAAATAAAGTTTTATTTCCTTGCTGATATAAAACCTGATTATAGACTGCTTGTCAAATATCTTTCAAAAAAGTGGAATACGAAGGTAGTATTTCAACAGATAGGAGCAAGAGACTACGCAAAATGTTTCCCTGAATATGGTGTATGCGGAATGCGAACCTGTTGTTCGCAGTTTCTCAATAACTTTGAGTCTATTACCACGAATCTGTTGAGATTGCAAGACCTTGCCTGCGGAACGGACAAGGCAACGGGTGTCTGTGGAAAACTTATGTGTTGTCTCAAGTACGAGGAGAACTTCTACAAAGAGCAGACAAAAAAATTCCCTGCTGTTGGTTCGCTTGTTAACACAGAGAAGGGTGAGGGAATTATCATAGATAGAAATTTGATAACCGAAACTGTCACCGTGAAATATCCCGATGGAGGGAAATCACAGGTACATCTAAAGGAGATACAGCCTGTGTCCAAACCTCCGATGTTAATACTGGAAAAGATGTTGTTAGGTAGGAGATAACATACTATGAATAAAATACTCGTTACAACTGCGCTACCATATGCAAACGGTCCACTCCATCTCGGACATCTTGCAGGATGTTATCTACCTGCAGATGCGTATGTAAGATACCAGAGATTGAGAAGGAGGAATTGTATACACATAGGTGGAACAGATGAAAACGGCGTACCTATAACAATAAAGGCAGATTCTCTCGGTAAAACTCCTTCTGAGGTTGCAACATATTACTATCATGAGATAAGTAGGGAACTAACAAGTATAGGTATCACATATGACCATTTTGGAAGAACAAGTTCACCAGTTCACCATAAAGTTGCACAGGATTTCTTCCTGAAATTACATGAAAAGGGTTATATAGAGCCGAAGACTACAACGCATTTTTTCTGCTCAAGCTGTAAAAGATTTCTGCCGGATAGATATATTGAGGGTACCTGTCCTTACTGTCTGAATCCGCATGCGAGAGGGGACCAGTGTGATGAGTGTGGAAGATGGCTTGAACCACCCATGTTAAAAAAACCTGCTTGTAAATTATGCGGTGCAACCCCTTCACTCAAAGAGACACGACACTGGTTTTTTAAACTGGATTTGTTGCAGGACAACCTTATGAAGTGGCTCCAGGGAAAGACGAACTGGAAAGAGAATGTTCGAGAGTTTTCGCTTGGATGGATAAAAGAAGGTTTAAAACCGAGACCTATAACAAGGGATCTCTCCTGGGGTATTCCTGTTCCTTTAAAAGAAGCAAAAGGAAAAGTATTGTATGTCTGGTTTGATGCCCCTATAGGATATATCTCATCAACGATTGAATGGGCACAAAAACGCGGCAATCCTGATGAATGGAAGGACTGGTGGTTATCAGAGGATACCAGACTCATCCATTTCATAGGTAAGGACAATATAGTCTTTCATGCGATAATGTGGCCTGCCACACTGATGGCGTATGGAGATTTTGTCCTTCCGTCGGATATACCGGCAAACGAGTTTCTTACCATTGAGAGAAGGCAGATGTCAACCTCAAGGAACTATGCTATATGGCTTACTTCCTGGCTTGAAGAATTTGACCCCGACTCACTGAGATACGTACTTATGTCCAATGCGCCGGAGCATTCTGACTCCGATTTCACTTGGGATAATTATATGGCGAAAACCAACAATGAACTGGTAGGAACTTTTGGTAACCTTGTCAATCGCACACTCCAGTTTATCAATAACTATATGGGCGGAAGGATACCAGAAAAGGGCAACTTACAGGCAATAGACACAGAGATACTGCAAAAGATAGTGCAAAAAAAGAAAGAAATAGAAGATGCATACGAAGATTTCAGTCCAAAGCGCGCAACAGAGAAATTTATGGAGCTTGCAAGAGAGGGAAACAGATACTTTGATTACTTAAAGCCCTGGGAACTTAGAAAAACTGATAAAGAAAGACTTTCAACAGTCATATGGGTCACAACATCACTTATAGCGAATCTCGGAGTAGTGGTAGAACCTGTTATACCATTCACAGCCGAAAAAATAAAGAATTTCCTTAAAATAAAGTGCTGGGAGTGGAATAATGTTGGGGATGCTATTATACATCAGGGCACACAACTTGGAAAGACAGAGACATTATTCAAACCAGTTTCAAATGAAAAGATAGAAATTGAAAGGAGGAAGATGATGGGCGATATTATAAAGTTCAGTGAGTTTGAGGCTCTTGACCTGAAAATGGCGGAGATAAAGGATGCAGAAAAGATAGAAGGAACCGATAAACTTATAAAACTACTTGTAGATACAGGCGGGGATATGAGACACCTTGTTGCTGGTATAGGCAATGTCTATAAACCAGAAGAACTGATTGGAAAAAAGATAGTAGTGCTTCTAAATCTTGAACCCAAAAAGATAAGGGGAGTTGAGTCGAGGGGTATGTTGCTCGCCGCAGACCACGATGGCAAACCCGTTCTCATTACTGTGGACAGTGATGTCCCTCCAGGATGCGTGGTG
>PEYP01000047.1 GCA_002774315.1 Candidatus Stahliibacteriota bacterium CG08_land_8_20_14_0_20_40_26 | reverse complement strand
ACCTCCCCCTCCAGGTGGAGACGATGGTTTCCATTTGCTCAATAGCGAACCATTTCTTCTCACCAGGGGAAAAGACATACATATCAACGAAATAAAACGCGTCATCTGTTGAGAAGATATATGTCCTGAATGGTCCTCCCATAATAAGTTCCTCATTTTCCCATATACCATCCAGTTTCTGTGCATTCATATTGTGAAAATCTACATTGAACATTCGACTCATCTTTCTGTTCACGATATCCCTATCATGAAGAATGGAACAGACACTATCCCTCAAATCGCATGCCTCATTAAATGTAAGAAGCTTTCTTGGCAAATATTCCCAGTATATAGTTATAAACCTGTCGGGATAATGTCGTAATATCTTTATAAGCCTTTTTGCACCGTATTCCTCTATCGTCCAGCCCGGGGGAATGTCCATTGCGAAGTTGTAAGACAAAAGAAACCTTTCTCCAACCTCTTCCTGACAGCCGTCCTTATACAGAACATCCTTGATTCGTTCTCCCACAGACATAAGAAAGTACGAGAATATTGCATCACCTTTCTCTCTTAATACCTTTTTCAGTTCATTCATATCTTTTGCAGTCACGACACAGACAGATTGTCCTTTTGTAAACACATCTTCCTCCCCAAAAACGAAATTTTTACCCATGCTTGCATCTCTCTTGGCAGATGGGGCAAGAATAGAATCTACAAGTGGTTTATTAATAATATCTACTATGAGCACATTCCTTCTTCTGTTATACATTGCCAGTTTAGACGGAGGTTTTGGTATCAATGTGAATATCTTCTCCTTTGTGGGTGTAAATATCTCACGCTCCAATATAGAAGAGAGTTCATCCCCGAGTATCTTAAATGTTTCATCGTCTGCAAATACTACTATTTCTGTCTCACTACCACCTGCCATCTCCAGTTTAGAGGTGCAACCCCAAGAGAGCAATAAAAAACACAAAGTGTAAAGTGAAATTGATATCGGCTTCATCTAATCCTCCTTATTGAATAAACGAGCTTCCGCATTTCACTTTTGGATACAGTTCCTTCGTCCTTTTCAAGCCTGAAAAAATGGAGATATGTATTACCCAAACTTACACTTGAACTTGTAAATTTATAAGAGAACATAAGTTCTATTATATTTGCAAGAATGTCCTTTGTAGTTGACACACAAAGAAGAACAAGCCTGTGATCTAACAAAGGTTCTCTCACTGCAACATGCAGCACATCAGGAGGTTTCAAGGCTTTCTTGTATAAAGAGTACCCCATTCGTATAAGTAAGACAATCTCCTCCGGGGATGCACTCACTCTATAGAAGTCCTCCAAACTACAATATATATGCCTGAGAAAATGTTTTGGAATAGATGATTCTGTAATTTTCTCCACCTCTTTCAACTTTTTCATATCCTGGGTACGTATACCTTCATCAAAGTCTCTAAAGTTACCTATCACCTCCTTTATAACGGACTTTATCATGGGATACACCTCCTCCCTGCTTTCAAATATCTCCCTGGGAATCTCTATATCTATAATATTTAACTTCGTATTTCCCAAAATTCTCGTAGGTTGGACGGTCTTCACACAGAAATTGTATCTATTGTGAAGGTCCTGCACTATCTTCTCAATCTCACCCTTTGTGTGAACAATAATCAATTTAAATGATATAGCCTCTTTTGTAGGAGTCAGAGGCGCAATAAATACCTGGGGTATGCTTGATACAGAAAACTCTTTTAAAAGATGAGGAATTATTATTCTTGCGTACTGTTCAATACCTCCTATATTTTCAAGAAATAACGAGCGTTTTGTCCTTCTGCCTCTCATCGTATCTCTGAGTGCTCTCTCCAATTTTGCCCTGTCTTTTTTACCCTTAAGTTCCACTCTGTAGTTTGCTATGCCATCGTAAGTAATAAATTCATGACTGTATACAATAGTACTTCCAGGGAATGTATCCTCTATGATCGCAAGACAATCTGTTAATGAAAGGTCCCTCAGAAAACCTGCAACAGATACACCGGTAAATAAGTTATCTTTTATCTTAAATGTATCAACACTCACCTGCGGCATCCCTCCAGAATTTCTTACCTTCTTCTTTATTTTATAGTTTGTAAAAATCTGTTTTGCAAGATGTTTTGTGGCTCTCTTTTCAAGATATTCCTCTGTTCTGCCGGCAAAGAACTTCAAAGCCTCTTGCTCAAGCTCTTCCTCCAGTATACTTCCCGTTAATTCTCTCAAGCATCGTAAAGTCTCCTCAAGTTTAGGTAATTTTCTAAGCTCTTTTAACAATACTCTTTGTTTATCTCCCATCTTACTTTCTGCTAACAATTCCAGGGTCCTCCTTATATGATCTTTATTTCTGTTGAACTTCTGAAACATCTCAGCAGAATTCACCTCTACCCCCAAAAGGAATATAAAGAGTTTCTTGCCATCAGAGGTTAAAGTAAAACCACGAATATAACAAAGGTTCCAATCCATATTATGCACAACACTTGCTACAGTTTCAAGAATACCAGGCCAATCAACGCCCAGAACACCAAATGGATAAATATTGGGAAAGGTCTTTATTTTCTCTCGTGGTATGTATAGAATAAGGTTCTTCTTATCCTTTTCCCGTTGCCAGGCGGTAAAAAGATTGGAGATTATTTTATCCTCATTCTCGGGGGATATGAAAAGACTGCTCTGCATATTTGTAAAATTTCAAACGTTAAAGTATAAACACTCCGTTATCTTAATCAGGCTGACAATATCAATGATTTATTAAAAATCACTATCTTATTTTATTATAACCCATAAATTCCAAAATTGCAAGTTTTTTATCTCTTAATCACGAATCTCATTATTCCTTTATTCCTGATTTCATATGACTTTCTATTATCTGCCGTTGGAAGAAGAAAAAGAGTATAACGACAGGAAGGATGACAAAAGTAGACGCAGCAGAAAGCAGTGTATAGTTGGTTGACTGTTCCTGTATAAAATATGCAAGACCAACCTGAACGGGTCTTATCGTGTCACGATTTGTCATAACAAGTGGCCATATAAACGAGTTCCACGAAGCAAGGAGAGAAAATATTGATATTGTAGCAATTGCTGGTTTAGAGAGAGGCATAGCTATTTTCCAGAGAAACCCAAGTTCCGAACAGCCATCTACAGTAGCAGCATCATATAATGCCTTTGGTATGATTCTAAAATGCTGTCTTAAAAGGAATATGGAGAAGACATTTACCATCCAGGGAATAATAAGCGCATAATATGTATCCACCCATTTAAATGAGGCAAGTATGAGGTATCCGGGAACTATATATACTGGCATAGGAACCATCATCATACCCAGAAACAGGGTGAATATCACCTCTCTGCCCCTAAATTCCATTCTGGCAAATGCGTATGCTGCAAGGGCTGAAGTGATTATGACACCTACAAGGGTAGTGAGGGCTATAAATACTGTATTCAAGAAATACCTGCCAAATGGAGCAGTTCTCCATGCCTCAGTGTAGTTTTCAGGTCTTGGATGTGTTGGGTACCAGGTTGGTGGAAACTGAACTGCCTCAATGGGCGTCTTTAAAGATGTAGCTATCATCCAGTAGAACGGAAGTAGAGAAAGAATTGTACCTACTGTTAGAATTATGTATATTATCAGTTTTTTACTCATAATAGACCCTCCTTTCAACCACTCTCCTCTGCACTATTGTAAGGGTCAATATTATAAGGAAAAGTATCATAGAGAGTGCACTTGCATATCCATAGCTTGAGTAGTTGAATGCCACATCATAAAGATAGTAGACAAGCACATTTGTTGTCCCAAGTGGACCTCCAGCCGGGGGCCCTGTCATAAGCCATACAGGGGCAAAAACCTGAAAGGAGATTATGGTAGTCATAATAAGGACATAAAATGTAGTTGAAGAGAGTAATGGCCAGGTTATGTTTTTGAAAACAGCAAATCTGCCTGCACCGTCCACCTGTGCTGCCTCATAATAGTGATGGGGAATATTCTGAAGCCCCGCAAGGAATATAACCATATTATAGCCTATGCTTTTCCAGATCATCATAATTATTATTGAGAGAAGGGCAAGTGAGGGCCCCGAGAGCAAATTTGGGAGATCTCTACCCGTCATAATTTCAAATATACCTCTCCACTCAGACAACCAGCTCTGTGGAGGAATATGCAGGAGAGTGAGAATATAATTAGCAAGTCCTATTTTGGGGTGATATACCCATTTCCATATCATAGATATAGCAACTATGGAGGTAACCACAGGAAGGAAAAAGGTAGTTCTATAAAAACCAAGTGCCCTTATCTTGGAGTTGAGTAGAAGTGCTATAAGGAGAGAGAAGAAAATACAGAGAGGAACAATGAATATAACATACCATATTGTGTTTGTGAGCGACTGCCAAAAGTATGAATCGCTAAACGCCCTCAGGTAATTGCCAAATCCTACAAACCTCTCAGCTCCCCCCATCCCCCACTTATGAAGGCTTACTCTCATCACATAGAGTATAGGAAGGAGCCTGAAAACTGCAATTATTATGATGGTAGGAAGAAGATAGAGGATTGGTCTTATAAAAGAATTCCTTTTTTCCATCTGTCTTTTAGAACGCAGATGCACGCAGATTGCCAAAATTCTTTAAGTTTTTCCGCGATTAGCAAATGCCTTTCTTTAAGAGGATTGCGAGAATAATCAGCATAATCACATCGAGCGGACCTTTTGCATTATTATCAGATACTTAAGCCACTTTCAAGTTCTGGGATAAACTTGTTCCAAGTACTCATAGCCATCTCTCCCAACTCCAGTACTCGTTCCTTATCAAGTATTGCAGAATATCCATTCACATCTTCCAGCATTTTAATGGTCTTATCTACAAATTGCTTCTCACGGAGAAGCTTTTCTTTAAGAGTTGCTTTATCCATATAATCTTATTCCCTTTCTTACTTCTTTCATAAAGACTTCTTTCTCCCATAGCCAATCAAGAGGAATCACATCTACTTTTTTCCCATATTTCTTTAACACGCCTATAAGCCTTCCAGCAAGTCTAAAGAAATCTTTGTCTACTCCCGAGATTCCTATGTCAATGTCTCTTGCCTTGTCAAAATCTTCAAGCAATGAGCCAAATAGCCATATCTCTCTTGGTTTATAACTCTGGGATGTTTCTATAATCTCACGCTTTATTTTATCAAGTTCTTTCATACTGTTTTTTATCTTCTCTTCTCGATTTATTTACTACCTTTTCGAAAGGGGGATAGCAACCTTTTGCATTATTATCAGATACTTAAACCCCCTTAAATAAAAATTATACTTTCTTGCCCTCTCATGCCAGATAGGGGTATTGGATGTCTGGTTATGCCGTGTTACACAAATAGTATCAACGGGCTTAAAGTATTTCTCAAGAATAGAATAGAGATTAAAACCCACAGGCACAAATTTTTTCTTCTTTGCTTGGTCTGCAATAAGCCATGCCATGTATTTTCGTGGTTTTAAGATTCTTTGGATTTCTTTCGCTACCTTTTCTAGTTCGTCAAAAAATCTTGAGTTTTCACAGGAAATATTACCAATATTATCTGGATGGTCGTTGTATTTTATGTTATCTGAATAAGGAGAATCAACGAAAACGAAATCTGCAACTCCATTATCTAATGGTAAACTTCTGGCGTCTGCTTGTTTTATATCTGCTCTGTAAGGAACTATATCAAAACCCAAGACCCGTCGGTTTTCTTCCTTACAAACATCAATGGTAGTTCCACTCCCACACATCGGATCAACTACTAAATCCCCCTCTTTCGTGTATCTCTGAATTAAATTCCAGATGATGAATGCGGGTGTTACACCGCGATATTTGTTATCGCCATGGGGTTTATCCCCATAATTTTGGGTTGGAAAATCCCAGAGTGTAGTGGATTCAATTGTTAAACCCTTATGCATCCTTCTGCTTAATGATTTATTTATGATACATATAACTTATCGTTTCTTCAAAAAATCTAATTTTTTACGATTTACAATTGACATTACCTTTATCATTTCCTCAGCAAGTTCCATTAGTGATACCCCTTGATTTTCGTAAACCACAGTTTCTTTCGCGACGATTATTAAACTATACTCTAACCTTGTTTCATCCCTTTGCTTGGCTTTAATGTAGTCAGGATGGATATCGTTGATATAAATTACCTTCTCGATTTCATCTCTATAACTATGTAGTCGTTTTTGTTCATTTTCAAAGGGCTTATAATAAACTGTTGGCAATGCAACATACTTCCCTTTTATAGAAGGCTTGCCAATATCTGGTCTTATGATGGGGAGTTGAGGAAAACTATCATAATTAGTATCATTGTATTTCGTGCCACTAGGAACTTTTTTGTTTTCGTCAATCTCTCCTGCAATATCTTTATTCCCACGATCTGTTTTGGCAGGTGTACTAAATGGACTATCTTCAAGCTGCAATTCTTTAAATACTTCTTTAAAAATCTGGCTAACTATGTTATCCATCTTTGCTCTTCTTTTTTCTTCTTCTTTACTCTGTAATTTCCTTACTTCTTCTGCTAAAGCTTTTTCTATAGTTTTGACTTTTTCTACAAAAGTAGGATAATGTTTTTTATCGGGAACTATTCTATTTTTTGCAGGAGTTGGTTTTAGTAATTCATATTTAATAGAACCAAAAACCTGATTAGAATTCCAAGGAAAACAATCAAAATTACTATCTAGAGCAATATCATCAAGGATTTTTAGATTACCACGCGTTTTAATTTGGACTCTTTTTTGACCAGAATCTTTTGGCCATAGATAAAGGTCGAAGAGAATAAAACCGTATTTAGTTCTTATTTTTGGGATCGGATAAGGAATTCCCTTCGAAATATCTTCAGGGTCAATATATTTCTCTTTTTTACCTTCTTTTAAGAGAATCCTAATTTTTTCCTCTCTGATGTCGTCGCTGAATTTTCTTTGTAAGTGTTCATAAATACGATTAAATGTAATTTGTCTTATTATATTTTCGTCTATATTTGAAATAATAACTTCCGTGCCATAAGAATCTTGCATTTTCTTATATTGTGCGTCATAATCAGCCTCTCTAAATAAATTAGTTTCTTCATCTTTCTCTAATGTAAGTTTATGTAAATAGTCTTCGTTAGCAAGTTTTGAAAGAATTTCGCATTTCCCTGCAAATTGGAAAAAACTCAACATTCCTATTGCTTTTTGTCCTCTTTGGTTTATCTTTTTAAGTTTATCTGAACTTGTTAGCTCTTGTGGCAAGCTTTCCATTTTTTCAACACTCATTCCCCGCCCAAAGTCTCTAATAATAACACGCGGATATTTACCTGTTCGTGATTTTAGATCGACAACTATTAAACCATTGTCTTCGTTCATTTCTGCATAGATATCTCTAGAGTTTTCAACATATTGCTCAATAGCATCCCGTGGATGCCCATAGATACTTGCGATATAACTAATGATCCGGCTTAGATTGCCATTCTTAACATTTAGAGGAATTTTTTTAGCCATAATTGTTATTTCAAAAATTCATTATTCCTTTTCCATTCTTGAAATTTATATTCGTCAAATATAAGACGTAAAAGATTATTTATATACGCAACCTCATGTCTTTTGTTATCTAAACTATTCCTTAAAAACTCCCTTTCTTCTGGAGTCGCTTCCTCAAAATATTTTAAAAGAGCTATTAACTCCTCAAATGTATCGATAAATTTATCTATTTTGCTAATATTCACTTTTTTATCATTCTTCCTATCCCTAGAATCTATAAAGCAGTCTAATTTTGTTATTAAATACAACGATTTTCTATATTTCTTAGATATTTTAGAATCTCGATTTAACCATCCCCAAACTGTTGCATTCGGAGCACCCACATATCTAGCAAACTCATTATGGTTATTTTTGAATTTGCTGTTAGTTAGCCATTTTTTGAGTTGCTCATTTTCATTCATGATAGTTTAAATTGAAAATAATTTTAATGACTTGCGTTCCAGTTATAATAAATTTTCATTACCTTGTTATACATTTCAGTTTCAAAGCTTTCGTCCCATTTATCTTTTTTCAACTTGGCATCAAGAATATTACTCAAATGAACTTGTGCAAAAAGTAGGTACTCTCTTCTTTTGACCAAATCAGGCGGATATGGCGCAAAATCAGGTTTGTTGAACCTAATTTCATAGTCAATTTTTTTGAACTCCTGTTCTATTTGTTTTTTATTCATTTTATTGTCTCTCGTTTAACAATTTCTTCAAATCCTCTACGAAATGTTCAAATAGTTTAACTTTATCACTTTCCTCTATCTCTTCTTCGGTTAAAACATAACTCCCGTCCAAGTCCACTTCTACAATTGCTCTACCCTTTTTAGTGGGTTTCTTGTGAGTTAGTGTTCCATCTTCGTCAGGCGTGATAAAATAAACCTTAATGTGCTTTGTGGCCTCATCATGTAGAAGTTTAAGCTTCCAATAGCCTGTTTGAGCAATTCGTTCTCTCAAAGTAACCTTGCTTGAGATAGCAGCTAAGACTTTATAGTTTCGAGGATCATAAATAATGATATCTACATCGGGTAGATGCAAACCAAACTCTCCGTAATCAATTGCTAAGTTTCTTTTCACTTGGCTTAATTCTTTCGATAGGTTTGTTGTTCTCTCCAATTTGTTACCGTTAATAACTTTCAACCCGAGTTCTTCAACTTCGTCAGTAATAATATATTGGACTAATTTCTCTAAATTTTTCCCTTTAAAAGCTCGCCAACTTTGTTCATGATCTTTATTTGGAGTAGGATTCTTAAGCCAATCATTCCTGTGAATTTCCTTTGCTTCTTCCAATAGTTCTGAAATGTGCTTGTATACCTCAGACCCTAACTGCTTTCTCTTCTTGAGATATAATCTTTTTAAGTCTTCAAATGTCATAATTCTCCTCCTTTAATCCTATTAGAATATATTCTACAGGGTAGGCTTCTGAATTTGCGTCATTGTTATTGGCAAATCTGCCTGTCTTTTCATCTCTTTTCTGTGGAAGTATCTTTAATGGAATTTCTCTTTTTATTATCCTGTCCAGTTTAAATCCTGAGTACTGTAAACTCTCAGCAAAAACCTCTGCATTAAGTATATCTACTCCCTTCAGTCTTGTATCGCCAATGACATAGCAACATTTGCCACCATGTTTTAAAATCCTATAGTTCTCATCAAATACTTCCTCCATATCGATAAAAAATGCTTCGATTTCTCCTGCCATTTTTTTACTTTTTGCAGAGATTCCGTCAGCTATATCTTTAGCGATTTTGCTTCTTAATTTTTTGTTCCCATACTTTTTGTAGGAAGTTCCGATAAACTCCTTTTTATACTCTGTTAAATCATCTGCCAAATCAAGCCAGAGCGTTGATAATTGATGCAAGTCTGCGTATTCGTAACTGGTAACATAAGGGCTTGAGCTTACGATTAAATCAACACTATCGTCAGGTACAGGCTGCCTCCTTGCGTCATCAATCTTGATGTTTAGATAGTTATTCAGGTTCTCTCTTACTTCCCTCGGAACGACATTATAAAAAGCCTCGTTTCCTTTCTGCATTTTCTTTAAATGCCTTTGGAGGGCATCGTAAGGTTTTGTGGGAATTTTCTTTAAATCTCTTGTTGGTTTTGTACTACCCTGGAGCCATATAGAACAATTTTTTAGAATATGACTAAAAGCAACACGAAAGAAATCTCTGACAGTCTTATCTTCTTCATTATAAATAACCATTAATATTTTTCCAAGCTCGTTTTTGTTTTCCTCAGTAAACCAGTAATTAATTCTGTCAATGTGTTTTTGGGGAATTAAGGGTTCAATTTCCTTATTAGTCAGTGATTTTTGCGGTTCCTCTAAAAATTTCAAAGTCGACAAAAATTGCTTAATTTTTTTGTCAAGATAGCTGGGTTCTATTGGTGTTGATTTTACTTTGGTTATTAAATAAGCAATTTTATTTATATCCGTACCGCTTGCCTTGAAACCTCTTGATATTGCAGTAGCTACAGTGGTTCCACATCCCATAAAAGGATCATTTATATGAGCATCTTTATCGGATATATACTCATCGATCAGTCTTTCAACCAGCTGGGGGATAAACTTGGCAGGATAGCGATGATAACTATGTGTCCATTTACCTGTATCTGACGGTTTGTAACCCTCAAATGACCAATCTTTGTCAATTTGTTTTGTATTAAATAGATTAATTATTTCATTGGGTGAGATTATTTGTTGATACATTACACTCATATTTTCGTCCTAAATGACAATTGATTGGCATATAAACTAAGATTCTTGTCTAATTATACACCAAAATTTGGGTTTTGTCAATAAAAAAGAGAGGCTGGAATTTCACCACACCTGCCTACCGTCAGGCAGGAAGTCACGAAGACCACTAATTACAGGTGACCAGTTATCGGTTAGCAATCACCGTAAGGCGTAAAGCGTAGGGGCGAACGGCCGTTCGCCCCTACAATCGCAAGGTCGCTCCTACCATCACCCCACTGCCCCATTACCCCCTCACCGCATTTCTTTATACCACTTCTTCATCTTCAGGCTTCCAGGCTGGGTCCACTATACACAAAAATTTCAGGTCGGAATTTCCGGTATTTTGAATATATTGTATTGAATTCGGCGGGATATAAATGGCTTGATGTGGACGAACTTTTGCAGATTCATTATCAACATACATTATTCCTTCCCCTTCAAGTATGTAATATACCTCTGAGGTTTTTAGCCTATGTGGTAGTGAAGTCTTACCTGGTTTAAGGGCTGCATGTGCAAGGCTGTAGCGGAGGTCAAGGTTTTCTTTGTTGGGATGTAAAAGTTCACGGAGGGCTGTATTATCGCCAGCCAAAATCTCATCACAATTTCGCAGGTCTTTTATAAGCATACTAACCAACTAACAAACTAACAAACTAACAAACTAATCACTCTTTATACTCAATATTAAGTGTGTCTGTTGACACTTTGAGGATATCCTGGAAGTAGGACTCAAATTGTTCGGCAAGTGGTTTTGACTTTATTAATACATTTGCCTCGTTATTGTAGGTAAGTGCATAGTATGTCCAGTTTGTTGAACCAACTATAACAGTATATGCATCTACTATGATACACTTGCTATGGGTGGTTACATCTGGTGGGTCCCACCACACTGGAATACCATTCGCCTCAAGATATTTCTCAAGTTCTCTATTCTTCTCAGTATTACCCGGATTCCAGTCGGATGCATCAAGTATCACCTTTACCTCAACACCCCTCTTTCTTGCGGCAGCAAGTGCACGGTATATCCTTCTATTCATCCCCTCGGGATGGTCTACATAATAACCACCTGAATACATTACGATATAGATCGAGTTTTTTGCGTTGCTTATTGCATTGAAGACTGCGGGGGCATAATCCCTATTGCATATCGCCTTAACACTTTCTGGAGGCACACCCGAGCAGGCTAAGATCAGAAACGAGAGAAGAAGCAGAACGACAAATATTTTCTTCATATAACCCCCGTAAGAAAGTATTAAAAATAAGCCCCACCAAAGTAACCACAGATAAACACACCTGTCTACCGACAGGTAGAGATGGACACAGATAAATGATTTTTTAATAACTTAATTACTTAACGGAAATCCTGAATTACTGATAACTTCATATATAACCATCTGTTACATTATTAATGCTCTTTGACATATTTTTGT
>PEYP01000071.1 GCA_002774315.1 Candidatus Stahliibacteriota bacterium CG08_land_8_20_14_0_20_40_26 | reverse complement strand
CAACATTAAAACTCATCATCTCCTAAATCCCTGTATGAATAAAAGTATATATTTTTTGCTTATTATTCTTGGATGTGCTATACACGAACCAAGAGAAACAGTTTCTCCGCCAGAGGGAGAGAAAATAGAAAGAATCCTTGAAAACACCAGAGAAAAAAGTTTCAAAGTAAGAATAAAACTTTCCCGGCCAGGAGCAAAATCTACCATATACGGTGAATACGATAAAAGGGGAAGGATAAGGATAAGAAATGAATGGGAGATAGACAGCAAGAAGATAGAAGAAGAGAGTCTTGTGATAGGCGATGAAACCTTTCTAAAAGAGGATGATGAGTGGGTAGAAGGAAGCAGTAGTGGGCAATTGCCTCATAAACTCGTGTTAACAATAACCTCGTTTGGTGATTTCTATTTCATTGGAATGGAAAAGGGATGCTTTGTATATGAATTCACCCCTAATCTTTTGTTTATTTCTCCTTTTATGAAGGATGCAGAGGCTCAGATATACATAGACGAACATACCTTACTGCCTGTCAATATTGTAGCCGAGGGTAATGGGGTTTCCTTCAGCGCAAAGTTTTCATGTTTTGATGAGAATATAAAAATAGAACACCCGTTTTCAAGAATCTATGAAACAAAGATCTTACCACTTCCGGACCCCAGAGATATGAACATAATAACCAAGAGAATCATCTTTCTCGGTGCAGACGATTGCTGGTTGAGAAATGACAAGTTACACATAAAAACACCAGAAGCAAATAAAGAAGATATAAGGAAGATATTAAAGAAGGGAATGATATATATCTATACAGCAACCTATCTCAAGGAACCCCTGGCGGTTGCAAAAGATAAATATGGTGACAAACTTGTATTTTTGAACAACACAAATCCAATCCTGATTGACAGTCTATTATATCAAGGTGTTGCAGAGGATGTGGAATTTTTGGAGGGTGGAGTAAGAGGAGACAGGGTAGTCCTGAAATTCTCTGATGATATAATCCTGCTTACCCCGTGTGTTATAAGCATTGATGATAGACCAGTCTCAATTTTGCAGAAGTTTTATGGAAAGGAGATGAAGATAAAAGGTGACAGAATCGACTACTCAATTTTGAAGTTTGGCCCGCTTTCAAAAGAGTATGGGATAAAATAGTAATCAGTGATCAGTCATCGGTGATCGGTCATCGGTAATCAGGTCATTAATCCACCGATTACTGATAACCGATTACCGACTACCAGTCTTTTCTGATACTCTGCCTACTGATCTACTGATATCCTGATATACCTCAGGAATACGGGAAATCGAGTAGGCAGGAGGGTTGTCCCTACAAATTCGGTGATTTTCAGTGTTTAATGCATAATTTGAGATAAATGAGATTAATTTGACTACGACGTCTATGATTTTACATGCTTAATCTAACCAACTAACAAACTAACCTGGAGGGTATATGCTTGACAAAGAATTGCTTGAAATACTCGCCTGTCCAAAATGTAAGGGAGACCTTGAATACAAACCAGCTGAGAATAAACTTATATGCCATAGATGTAAGCTTGCATACAGAATAGATGATGATATTCCCATAATGCTTATAGAAGAGGCAGACACGATAGAAGAATAAATTTTTCTTGACATATATAGAACATTGTGGTATAATACTACAAAATTTTAGCACAGTAAAGGTAACCTGTCTGAAATCAGCTGAATAAGGAGTTTACTTTTATTGGATTGAACTTTATGATATTTCTTCTTTTTTTATTTTTGCCACAAGCTCTGCCAAAACTGACCCTTCTAAACTCAAATGAAACCGGAATAACAATCTCATATTCTCTACCTCCTATCTCCATTGAAGATATTACGCAGATTGAGAATGCAGCATACCCCGACAAGAGTGGTGTGCCCTGTCTTCCAGAGATATATGTATATGTTGCCATTCCACTCGGGAGTGAGATTCGTGCATATATTGAAGAAGCAAATATAAAAGAGAAGAGAAAGATGGACATACTGCCTGTTCCAGAGGTACATGAATGGGGATATGAATATAAAAAGGACCCATCTATATATGAAAAGGATATTTTATATCCGCCTGAACTCATAAGTATAAAAGAAAGAGGTTTTATAAGAGGGCAGAAGTTTGTTATGTTGAGACTTCAGCCTGTAAGATACAACCCCAAAGAAGGGATAGCAACTATATATGATAAAATAAAGATACGGCTGGATTTTAGTGGTGGTAAACGGGGAGAGAGAATAAAAGATCTCTATTTTGAAGATATCTTTAAAGAAGTGTTTATAAATTATGAAGAAGCAAAAGATTGGAGAAAAAGACCCGCAAAAGGCAGGGTCAAAGATAACAACAATCCCTGGGTCAAAATACAAGTTAAAGAGAAAGGGATATATAAGATAACATACAATGACCTGCGAGAAGTGGGCTTAGACCCTGCTATTATAAATCCTGCGAGTTTCAGACTCTTTACACAAGGTGGAAAAATGGAGATACCTGCGGATGATACGCTGAAAGAGGTCCCGATCTATATAAAGAACGATGCGTTATACTTCTATGCAACATCAACAGACGGTTATAAAAAGAACGTCACTACCTATCTCAATATATTCACTGATATGAATATATACTGGCTTACATATGGAGATATAGGTAGAAGAGATAGTATAAGTGGCGATCTGGGAGCGGTCTCACCCGTTGTTCCGAAGAGTTTCAGAGACACTATTCATATAGAGGAGGACCATATATGTCCTGCAGAATCAGGAAGAGGATGGGCATGGTTTGAGCATAAAAGGGTATATGTATCCTCCCTCTCATATACTATCCCGTTTGAGCTGCCAAAACTTGCAAACAGTGAAGGAGAAGGAAGATTTGCTGTATACGGATACACCAAGAACCAATATGGATTGAATATGCCCCATAGTATAAGATTTCATATAAACGGAGAATCAATTACAGAAGACACCTGGGTTGGAGGTAACAGTCTATCACCACATTCTATAGTGGCAGACATCTCTAATATTAATGAGGGAGAAAACGAATTAACTATTGAACTTTGGGCAGGTCCTGATGCTGATACAATTGATTGGATATACTTTGACTACTTCGAAATCATACCCCAATTGAGTTTTGATGCATATAACGGTGAACTGCAATTTAAAGCGGATGAGGGCGATACATTAGAGTTTCACCTATCGGGATTTGAAGATCTCCCTATCATATTCAACATTGAGAACGAATTATCTCCTATGAAGGTCACGGATATAAGATACGAAGAGGGAAAGGTTGTATTCCAATCCACAAAGAGAGGACCCTATTATGCGGCTACTTCGTTTAAATCACCTATATCTATTACTGTAGAAGACCCTCACAATATAAAGGATATTGGTTCCGGCACAATTGATTATGTGGTTATCACAACCAAGGAATTCAAATATTCTGCTCAAGAGCTAGCAAGATACAGGGAAGAAAAGGACGGTGTCTCTGCACTTGTTGTGTCCATTGATGATATATACAACAATTTCTCATTCGGGTTGAAAAATCCTTATGGTGTTAGAAACTTTCTTAAATTCGCATATGAAAATTGGAATACGAGTTATGTTCTTCTTCTGGGTTCTGGTACTTACGATTATCGCTCTGGAATCACAAAAAATAGACTACCACCCTGGGAAGAAGGGTATCATATAGGTGAGTTTGGTCTCTCTCCACTTGAAAATCCCTGTTACGATAATTGGTTTGCTATGGTATGTGGAGATGATAACAGACCAGATATTGTAATCGCAAGGATAACAGCTGAATCAAAAGACGAAGCGAGAATTGCGGTGAAAAAGGTAATAGATTATGAAAAATCATTCGGTCCCTGGCGTAGTAGAATATTACTCTCAGCAGACGATGAATACGGCGCAAAATCCCCGAGTGAACAATGTCACACAGAACACGCAGAATATCTGAACTCTATCACACCACCATCTTATGATGTTTTCAAGGTATATTTGATAGATTATCCCCCCAGTGAACAGGGATTCAGAGGGAATAAGGGTATGATTGAATACATAAGCAGAGGTATATATTACGGAGTCTATATGGGACACGGAAATTATAAGGAGCTTGCACACGAGAAGATATGGACCTCTCCCAAGGATGTATATGCCCTTTCAAACAGTAAAAAATATACAATATTCTTTTATGGCTCCTGCGGGGTCGCTGCTTATGACCGTCCTTACACAAGAAGCACCGCAGATCTTATGCAGATTATAGAAGACAAGGGCGCAATCGCCACTATTGCTGCTACACGTTCTACATATCCTTCTGATAACACATCAATGAGCATCCCGTTGTACACAAATATAGTTGTAGACCCAAAAATGAGGGTTGGGGATGCGTTTTTTTTGTCTCTCTATATCGGTAACCCAAAAAAATATATACTATTCGCTGATCCATTAACTGATATATCTTGCTATAGGAATAATGAAATATACCTCTTCTCTGATAGTCTTTGGGGAGGCACAATAACAGAGGTAAGCGGGGAGTCAGGAGATATCGAAGATGGGTATGTATACATTACTGCATATGGTGCGGAGAATAAATGGATATATAACTGGGACAGACATGAAAAGAGGGTATGGGATGGTCCACCAGATCCTTCTAACGAAATAGCATACAGTAAGCTGGGAGATGTCATATTCAGAGGTTCAAATACATTTGGAGATAGTACATTCACGATATCCTTTTTTATACCCACGGGACTTGATTCAGGTGTGGGAAAGGTAACAGGATATCTCTGGGATAATGAACAAGATGGAAGAATGGGTAAAGGAATATGGATCACTGGTAGGGATACCACAACACAGGACACCATTGGACCCCAGATTGAAGTGTTCGTGAATGGAAAGAAAATGCCAAAATCTGTAAAGGTGGGCAAAAAGTTTACAATGAGTGCTACACTTCAGGATACATCTGGTATAATGCTACAGGAAGGCAAGGGTATAAGACTTGAGATAAAAGATGGTCCATATTATCATTTAGAGGATAGGTTTGAATACAACATCGGAAGCTCGATGAAGGGAGAGTTGGTTACAGAAGTCAAGTCACAAACAATGTATTCAACGGATACACTTACACTCATAGTTAGAGACAATGTTGGCAATGAATCAAAGCTCCAATTTTGGGTTGAGAAGACTTTTGGGGATGAAATTGTACTTGAAAATCCTATAAACTATCCAAATCCTGTTAGAGGTAAGAAAACGAAAATAGAATTTTACTCTTCAAAAGTGGGAATAGGTATAATAAGGATATTCACAATATCAGGAAGACTCATTAAAACACTTCACATTTATAATGTAAGAGAAGGTATAAACAGCAAGGAATGGGATACAAGAGATGAGTTTGGAGATATGCTTGGGAACGGAATATACATCTATAAGATAGAGGTAAAATGCACTGGTAGTGAATCATCCGAAAATACAGCTTCCTGTATAGGTAAAATGATGATAATGCGCTGAGAGGAGTGTTTACATGCAAAATGTTCTTGTTACAGGCGGTGCAGGATTTATAGGTTCTCATCTTGTGGATGCCCTTATAGAGCAGGAATATAATGTTTATATAATAGACGATTTCTCTACGGGAAAGAGAGAGAATGTAAATTCTCGTGCTTCTCTTTACG
>PEYP01000008.1 GCA_002774315.1 Candidatus Stahliibacteriota bacterium CG08_land_8_20_14_0_20_40_26 | reverse complement strand
GAGGGTTCTCCTCTCGGGAGCGGAGACGATGTCAAGGGTTGTAAATTGGGAAGACAGAGAAACCTGTGTTCTCTTCGGTGATGGTGCGGGGGTTGCAATACTTGAACTATCAGACGATGAATCGGATATACTTTCCTATAACTGGGCTGCAGACGGAAATCTGGGAGACCTCCTTATCCAGCCTGCAGGAGGTTCAAGACTACCTCCAAGCTATGAAACATTAGACAAAAAACTGCATTCTGTCTCTATGGAAGGACGAGAAGTATTCAAAAACGCAGTAAGATGGATGGGAGAATCTGCAGAAAAGGCTCTTCAGGACGCAGGATTGACAAAGGATGATATAGATTTATATGTTCCTCATCAAGCAAATATAAGAATTATAGAATCCACAATAAAAAGGGTTGGAATACCAAGAGAAAAGACGGTAATAACAATAGATAGGTTTGCAAATGTCTCTGCCGCTACCCTTCCTATGTCGCTGGACTGTGCAATAGAAGAAGGAAGGCTCAAAAGGGGTGATATTGTGTTACTCAATACCTTTGGAGGTGGATTTACATGGGGGGCGATGGTAGTAAGATGGTAATTTCAATCTTTCCATTCGTATACCCTTCCCTTATAGAAAGTATATAACACCTTCCCATAGAGTTTCTTGTCTATGAAGGGGGAGTTCTTTGATTTCGACAGGAATCTCTGAGGAACCCACTCACGAGCTGGATCAACTATCGCAAGATTTGCATATTCCCCTGTGGATATGCCTTTGACAGGAATTGAAAAAATCTTTGCGGGGTTGAGCGTAAATTTCTGAAGAAGCTGTTTTATATCCATAAATCCCGGTTTCACAAGATAAGTTATTCCACAGGCAAAAGCTGTTTCAAGCCCTATAACACCGGATGGAGCCTGGTCGAACTCAAGTTCTTTTTCAAAATCTGCATGTGGGGCATGGTCTGTTGCGATTGCATCAATCGTGTCATCTAAAAGTCCTTCAATTATTGCCTTTCTATCCACCTCTGTGCGTAACGGTGGATTTATCCTGTAATTTGTATCAAAGCTTCTCACACACTCATCTGTAAGTGAAAAATGATGTGGAGTTGCCTCACAGGTAACATTTACTCCTTCCTTTTTTGCCCTTCTTATGAGTTCAACAGACCCTTTTGTAGAGATATGTGCTATATGAAGTCTGGATTTTGTAAATTTTGCAAGTAAAATATCTCTCGCAATCATAGCCTCCTCAGCACAAGAAGGAATTCCGGAAAGCCCGAGTTCAGTGGAAACAATCCCTTCATTCACAACACCGGGAGAGAGATTTAAGTCCTCTGCATGGGATATAACAGGAATATCAAACTGTTTGCAATACTCAAGTGCTCTTCTCATAATAAATGAATCCATAATAGGCATTCCATCATCAGACACGGCAACACAACCCGCATCTACAAGATCACCAATCTCTGATAACTCTGTTCCCTTAAGTCCTTTTGTCACTGCACCCACAGGATACACATCACATACCTTCTCTGCCTCTTGTATATATCTCACTATCCCGATATTATCAACGGGCGGTTCCGTGTTTGCCATACATACAACTGCCTGATACCCACCTTTAAGTGCGCTCATCGTACCCGATAGGATTGTCTCCTCATCCTCCCTCCCAGGCTCTCTTAAGTGTGTATGCATATCAATAAGTCCTGGTATAACCCATAAACCCTTTGCATTAATCATCTTTCCCTCTTCCCTCTTCCCTCTTCTCTCTTCTCTCTTCCCTCTCACCCCCTTCACCCTCTCCCCTTCTATGAGGATATCAAAGGTGTCATCTGTATCTGTAAAAGGGTCTATCACCCTTGCTTTTTTAATAATTAATTTAGCCATAAGACCAATACAATTGATAATTGACGATTTACAATTGAAAGATAAAGAACAAATGCTAATTGCTAATTTTGCATTGCCAATTGGTAATTGAAGCTTTTAATGACCCAATAACCTAATTCCCTGATAGCCCGATAGCCTAATCACCTATCCCTCTTCCCTCCCTCCCGGAAGCAGATAAAAACATGCCATCCTTATTGCAACCCCATTAGTCACCTGCGGAAGTATAAGAGACCTCATCCCATCTGCAACAGAAGGGGCAATCTCTACACCACGATTTACAGGTCCGGGATGCATTATTATAACATCCCTCTTTGCATATTTTTCAAGCACTTCTTCTGTAATAGAATATAACTTGATATACTCCCTTGTAGAAGGGAATAACCCTCCCCTCTGGCGTTCCTTTTGTATCCTCAACACATATATTATATCCTTATTCTCTATTGCTTCTTTTAAGTTATAGTATACCCTTACACCCATTTTCTCTATGTCTCTTGGAATAAGCGTTGGCGGACCGCACACGGATACATCCATTCCCAGTTTTTCCATCCCCCATATATCGGACCTCGCAACTCTGGAGTGTTCTATGTCGCCAACTATTAAAACCTTCAGTCCTTCAAATTTAGCAAAATGTTCTTTAATGGTAAGCAAATCCAGAAGCGCCTGTGTTGGATGTTCGTGACTTCCGTCACCGGCATTTATGACAGAGGATGTAAGGTTTTTTGCGAGAATATGAGGAGCACCGGGGGAAGAATGTCTTACCACAACAAAATTTAGCTTCATTGCCTCAAGGTTCTTGGCTGTGTCAAGCAGTGTCTCACCTTTTAATACACTTGAGGACGATGCGGACACAGATACAGAATCACAGGAGAGCCTTCTTGCGGCAAGACTGAAGGAATTGAGTGTACGTGTAGATGGTTCAAAAAATAGGAATGCAACTGTTTTACCCCTGAGATAAGGGACAACTTTAATCGGTCTTTCAAGAATCTCCTTGAAGGAGACCGCGGTGTTAAGAATGAGTTCTATTTCCTCCTTTTCAAGTTCCAATACACCAAGGAGATCCTTTCTCTTTAGACCCTCTATCTCTGAACTATCAGGACACATT
>PEYP01000007.1 GCA_002774315.1 Candidatus Stahliibacteriota bacterium CG08_land_8_20_14_0_20_40_26 | reverse complement strand
GCCTGCCTGCCGGTAGGCAGGGTAGACAGGAAATTCAGAAAAGTCAAATACTTTTTTATTACGCAAGAGCACAGTTGATTTTCAGAACACTCCTTATCTTTTTCTACTTCCTTTCTACCTGTCGGTAGACAGGGAGCCTGCTATTATGCCTTCCTTTCTACCTGTCTCGTTAAGCCTTTTCTCAAGGCTCTCGATCGCTTTTCGCGACAGAGGGGAGGGGACCCCTTTCCCATATAACCAATATTCTACCGACTTATAGTGAACCCCCAGCTCAGTGGATAGTTCTTGGATAGTAAAGCCTCCCTTTTCCTTAATCTGCCTTATCTTCTCTGGCCAATTTATATCTCCTCTATTCTTCATACGATAATATTATACTACAATATTATCACCTTGTCAAGAAAAAAAATCAAATCGCTTTCCGAACCAGCCGTTTTTCCAAAATCCAACTCTACGCAAGGTTTTTAGAAGGGAAACGAAGGGTCAGGGCTTCAAATTTCATATTGTTGCGAAATCCTTTTTACAGTCCTCAGATACGGCTGTATACTTTCCCCTCGACATCACATAATAGAAGGCATCCTCAAGCTCTATACGCAAAGGTCTTGCCACAATCTAATTATATCATAAACTGAAGGAAAAATCAAGTACATATATTTACTATATGGATTGTAATTCTACTTGACAAATTAATAAAATTGTGTTATAATATATCGGTTAAATTTCCTTAATAATAACCGTCATATCGGTTAAAATATGAATAAAGAGCGGATATTCGAGGTTCTTGGGGATTGGAACTTCTGGAGAAGGAAGCCTGAAATTGGGGTTATTAGGGAGTATTATCTTCAGAAGTTTGCTAGTGCCTTAAAAAGTGATATGGTTTTGGCTATCGTGGGTGTGAGAAGGGCAGGAAAATCTACACTGATGAGGCAGTATGCAAAAAGATTGATAGAGAACGATGTTGATAAAAAGAACACATTATTTGTCAATTTTGAAGATCCGAGATTTTCAGGAAATCTTTCACTTGACTTGATGCAAGGGATATACGAAACATATCTTGAATATTTAAAACCAGATACAAAACCCTATGTCTTCCTCGATGAGGTTCAGAATATAAAAGGCTGGGAAAGATTTGTGAGGGGTTTGCATGAGCGCAAAGCTGCAAAAATTATAATCTCAGGCTCCTCTGCGAGCCTTCTCTCTCGTGAATTTGGAACTGTACTCACAGGACGATGTTTAATAATAGATGTTCTTCCTTTAAGTTTTACCGAGTTTTTGAGATTTAATAACCTGATAATAGAGGACCGTGTCAGTCTTCTCACAAATAAGGTAAAAATAAGAGGACTTTTAATGGATTATCTGGAATGGGGTGGATTTCCCGATGTAGTTCTGAGTGTTAATAAGAAAGAGATTCTTTTAAGATACTTTGAAGATATAATTTTGAGGGATGTTGCCATAAGACACAATATAAGAAATATAGAGAAACTGCGCTCCCTCGGAGTATATTATATCACAAATATATCTTCACCAACTACATATAACCGTGTAAGAAAATTCCTATCACTACCTGTAGATACTGTTGAGAGGTTCTCTTCTTATCTTATGGAGGCTTATCTTCTCTTCTTTTTGAAAAGGTTTTCATATTCTCTGAAGGTGCAGGAGAAGAGCCCAAGGAAGGTTTACTCTATAGATAATGGTCTCAGGAATGTTGTAGGCTTCAGGTTTAGCGAAGATATTGGCAAACTTGCAGAAAATATTGTTTTCCTTGAACTGAAGAATAGAAACAGAGAGGTTTATTACTTTAGGGACAACTCCCAAAAGGAGGTTGATTTTGTAATCAAAGAGGGTATGAAGGTTAGTGAGCTGATTCAGGTTGTGTGGGATGTAGAAACGGCAGAAAAAAGAGAAGTGACTGCCCTATTAAAGGCTATGGAAGGATTCGGTCTCAAACAAGGTATTGTAATAACAGAAGATTACGAGACGGAAAAGGCATTTGATGACAAGAGGATAAATTTTATTCCGTTGTGGAAGTGGCTATTAACATAAATCCGAATGTAATCAAGTAAGGATCTCCCAATTCTCAGCCCGACCCCCATTTCCGTCAAAGTTTTGTTATAACCCTTTATATAATAGGTGATGGGGGGTCAGGCTAAAAAATAGAAATAACTATTTAATACTTACACCATCCAATATTTTCTATCAAGGGTTCTATACTGAATTGCCTCTGAGATGTGGGGTGGTTGTATATTCGTTGAATCCTCTATATCTGCTATTGTTCTTGAGACCTTCAGAATCCTATCATATGCCCTTGCAGATAGACCAAACTTTGATATCGCCGCCCTCAGGAGTTCGTCACAGGAAGCATCAATCTCACAATACTTTCTAATATCCTTTGATGAGAGTTGTGCATTACAATACATACCTTTTCTATCTTTATATCTTTCAAGTTGTCTCTTTCTCGCCTTATTAACTCTCTTTCTTATTACCTCGCTTTTCTCTCCAGATGAACGTTCTTTGAGTTCATCGTATGTGAGGGCTGGCACCTCTATGTGTATATCTATCCTGTCCAAAAGGGGTCCTGATATCTTTGATACATACTTTTGAATCATTCCCGGTGTGCAGGTGCAGTTGTGGTGAGGATCTCCAAAATATCCACACGGACAGGGGTTCATTGCAGCCACGAGCATAAATCTCGACGGGAATGTTAGTGATATAGCCGCCCTTGATATCGTAACTTTCTCATCCTCTATCGGTTGTCTCATAACCTCCAGTACATTCTTGTTGAATTCAGGCAGTTCGTCAAGGAAAAGTACACCATTGTGTGCCAACGAGACCTCTCCCGGTCTTGGGTGCTGTCCACCGCCAATGAGACCTGCATCTGATACTGTATGATGTGGGCTTCTGAATGGCCTTGTAGCAACTATTGCTTTCCCCCCAAGAAGCCCCACAACCGAGTGTATCTTTGTTGTCTCAAGTGCCTCTGAAAGTG
>PEYP01000040.1 GCA_002774315.1 Candidatus Stahliibacteriota bacterium CG08_land_8_20_14_0_20_40_26 | reverse complement strand
GTTTCTCCCGTTTCGGTATCATATATGATGAAATAGCTACACCTTCCGAAACGAGAATCCACCTGTGCATCAATGTCACTACCAGTTGACGATATTGCTATTTTCATCCTACCCCCCTAGAAAATTGGACGCAGATTCACCCCGTTAAATAATGCAACAATGAATACCAAAGTGTTCTTTAAACAGTTCTATTTAACAGGGTAAACGCAGATCAACAAGATTTTATAAATTTAAAAAAAAGTCTGCAAAGGCACTAAGGACATACAGTATTGGCTATCAGTGATCGGTAATCCGCAATCCATACAGGCTGTGCAAAAATCTGATTTTCCCATATTGCGGACAGGAATAAACCTTGTCCCTACAGCAAGAGAGCTTTTAATGTCGATTGTGATGGAATTAAGGCGTCAGCTTTTGGAATTAAGGCGTAAGCCTTTGGAATTAAGGCGTCAGCCTTTTATATAACCCCGCACCTAATAGGTGCAGGGAACTCCAAGAATTAACTCCAATCTACCTGTCGCCTGCCTGCCGGTAGGCAGGGTAGACAGGCTTGCTGCACGGTTGTTTTTGCACACCCACCATAGCCTGTAATCTGAAATCTGCAAGAATATTATTCCATCCCCACAAGCTTCCCTGTTGCAGTAGCGAGAACCTTATTTTCCTCACTATAGATAAATGCCTCCCCGTACAGTAATTTCTTCCTTATATCGGTTATCTTGCCATCAATTATTATAGGTTCATCTATGAGCACGGGCTTTTTGAATCTCACAGAAAGCTCGGCGGTCACCGCCTTGATTCCAAGTGACTTGGCTGCCCATACCATAACCTCATCAAGAAGCGTGGATATTATTCCACCGTGTATATAACCACTGTATCCTTCATAGGGGGAGGTAGGGGTGAATTCTACTTTTGCCATCCCCTCTCGACTATCGACCTTAAGATGGAGACCGATAGGATTGTCTTTGCCACATGCAAAGCAATTTGAATTTCTTTTAGTACTCATACGCGTAAACCCCAGTAGATATTTTAAAAAGGGCACTTTAAACAAATATCAAAAATCAAATAGTAAGTATCAATTTGATTTTAATTTATGCGAGGGGGGTAAAATAGACCCCCCTCACATATCTCAGTATCAGGCTTTCTTCTTCTCTTCCGCCTCTATCTCAGCAAGTCTCTTCTCCATTGCTTCCATCTCCTCCTTCACAGCTGTAAGTTGCTCCTTGAGAAACTCCTTCTCATCCGCTGGGGCAGGCTGGGCATAAGGCGAATAGGTAGGTGGATAATATGGTGGATAGCCGTAATATGCTCTCCAACCCCATCCTCTTCCACCACCCCAGGTTCTTCCTCTTCCACCACCCCAAGGTATTCCACCTCTACCTACACCTCTCCAATAACCTCCTCCAGGTATGGGATTCATATAACCGGGCACTGAATAACCAGCACAGTACCCCGCCGCCCTTCCCGTCATAGGGCCCAATCCCGCGGGACCTGTTCTATCTCCTCTTGGCATATAAATCACCTCCTCTTTACTAAATCAAAAATCAAATATCAATTTCCTTACCTAAAATTAGTCATTAGAAATTGGTCATTAGTCATTTGTGCAATATCTTTTCTACAATTGCTTTAAATGCCTTGGATGCCCTGGATTCTGGGTTACTTAGAACAAACGGCTTACCATTATCGCTCGACTCAACAATTTCTGGTTCTATTGGGATCCTTCCCAGAAACGGCACCCCCATCTCATTGGATACTCTTTCGCCTCCGCCCTTCTTAAAGAGTTCAATTTCTTTACCACAGTATGGACAGATAAGCCCGCTCATATTTTCAATTACCCCGAGTATTTTTAGATTTAGTTTTTTGGCGAAATTCACCGCCTTCCTCGAGTCGAGCAGTGAGACCTCCTGTGGAGTAGTTACGATTACTGCTCCCGTTGCCGGAATCAACTGTGCAATTGATAGGGGTTCATCCCCAGTGCCTGGTGGGGAATCTATTACAAGCCAGTCAATGTCTCCCCACGCGACATCTTCAAGAAACTGTTGAATTACTTTCATTTTTAGCGGGCCCCTCCATATCACAGGTGAGGTTTCGTCCTGTAGGAGAAATGCCATTGAGACAAGCTTTAGATTCTTTGTAATTATTACAGGCTGGATCGTGTGTTCATCTGATGCATATACTCTCTCATTCTCGACACCGAGCATCTTTGCGAGATTGGGACCGTGAATATCAACATCCAGAAGTCCAACCTTCATACCCCTATCGGCAAAGGCAAATGCCAGATTGGCAGCAACGGTGCTCTTCCCAACCCCACCCTTACCGCTGAAAATGAGAACCTTGTTTTTTATTCTTGCAAGTACATTTTTCAGTTTATTGTTCTTTTCCACATTCCCCCTTTCTTACTCTTTATTTTGTGATTTACCCCTTGCCCGAATAATCGGACTTCCACACTCTGGGCAACCTGGGGGCAATGGAAACTCCAGAGGAATCTCCCATGCGAATCCACATCTATAACACTCTAGGCCCCTTTGTATAATAGTATAGTTACCACCCTCTATTCTTAATGCCCTACCCTCTACAAAGCATTTAGCGATCTTCCTGTGTGCCTCATTAAGTATCCGCCCAAAGGTCTGGCGTGACACTTTCATCCGTCGGGCCGCCTCCTCCTGGTGTAATCCCTTTAAATCACATAGTCTTATCGCCTCAAATTCGTCAATGGTCAACCTAACCTGTTCAAGAGAACTGAGAGGTATGCCGCGAGGCTTGTAAAACTGCGCCACGGGTCTATAACCTACCCACCGACATCTTCTCCGTCTCCCCATAAAAACTCCATAATGAGCATATGCTCATTAGAGTATACCATAAAATTTCTTACTTGTCAAGAAAAAAATGAAAAAATTTGTTCTCTATCCCCGATATGAAAAAGAAGACCTGTAGATATTCACTCTTTTAAATCTGCCCTAAAAAGCTGATTAATAAAACACAGACCACACCCAAGGTAAGACCGGAAACACCCACTTTTAAATTTTGTTTTATTTGGGCTGCTGGAATCAATTCCTCTATTGAGATATAAGTCATAAAACCCGCTGCAAGTGCAAGCGAGGCTCCCAATAAATTTAGTGATGTTCCTCTTAAAATATAGTAGCCAAAAATAAAACCGAGTAGTTCAAACAAAATTGTTATCGTTACTATGATAAACGACTTCATTCTCTTTCTGGTCAAGCCGTATAAAGGAACGATTGTTGCGATATTTTCTGGAACATCCTGTGCCGCGATTCCAATTGCTATCATAATTCCCAGTGTAGGTGTCAATGCGAAACCAACACCAATTGCCAGCCCCTCCGGCAGATTATGTAAAGCCATGCCAACAACAAGCATGGCGACACTTCTTTTAACGGATGGTTTTTCTTTTTTAAGCAACTCAGGATTTATATGAGATAGGAGGTGGTCAACGATTCGCATGATAATTATTCCGAGAAAGAAAGAGACTATTACCAGGTAAAAGGGTATGATTTTTAGACTTTCGGGTATCAATTGAAAGAATGATATACCTAACATCATCGAAGCAGCAAATGATAAAGAGCCATATAAAGTAGAGTCTTTTGGGTTTTTTATTAATCCCACTAGGCAGCCCAGGGTTTGCCCACCAAAAATTAAAACTATTATCAGCAAGAGATTTTTCATCCTTGTGGTCTTGTTTCAAATTACCTTTGGAATCATCTTCCAGGGAGTTTTTCTTTTATACTCTTTATATTCTTCTCCGTATCTCTCCAGAAGATTTTTCTCTTCAAAATGTATAATGAATAGATAAAGAAGAGCATAGGGAATCGAGAACAAGAGGGCACACATTGATTTAAAGAGAATAGCCATACCCAAAGCCAGTAACCCGTTGCTCGTATATAAAGGGTGTCTAACAACTCCATATATACCTGTCGTGCTTAATTTTGCTTTGCTTTTTTGTGTAAGTTTTCTAATAAATCCTTTACAAATTTCCTTGCTTTTTCTAAATCTTTTTCATTGGGTCTGTCCTTACTTATTTCACCAATAAGCTTAAATCCATATAGGTATCCTATCCTCCACAATCAAATTCTCCGATAATATCAAAAGACTCTTCATCTTTTAGGCACTCCTATATATCTCCATGTTTTATTCATGTATTCTCGATAGGCATCACCGTATTTTTCAAGACAGAAGCGCTCTTCAGCAGAATGCAAAATGTCCTGCAAAATTATATATATTATGGAAAATAATAGAAAAATCCATGAAGCACAGGCTATACCTATGCCTATATACATTACGAAATACGAAAAATGTATGGGATGCCTTGAGATGCCGTAGATCCCTTTGGTAACCGGTTTATCAAGTGGAGCCGTAGCAAAATTTACTATGGCAATAGTATAAATAGTTGCACCCCATAAAAACACAATTAATCCCACATAAGACCATATTGTGCCCAATCTTAAAGGCACAAATATAGAGTAAATCATTACAGCATAAGTCATAAGCTCCAAAATATTTACACAACCGTAAATTTTCGATTTTCGATTTACGATTTGCATGCTCTCAATCCCAAATCGAAAATCTGCCATTTATCTCTAACTTTCTATCTCTCTGATGTCCTGACTGCCCGATAGCCCAGCCAGCAGAAATAAGTCACCAGAATTCCCTGAAGGATTGGGAAGAGGATGTAATAGGACGATTCTTTGGGAATTCGCATAATGACATGAAATACAATTGGCTGGAGAATAATCTCGATACCCAGCACGATACTGATTATAAAGCCCCAGCGTATGCGAAAGAGACAAACGACAAATGCAAGGACATACGCAGCACAGAAGGTCAGCACGGCAAAGACCATCGGGTGAGCAGCAGTCCCGGCAATAGCCATTGCACCTGGTAATTCCGCCACCAATTTGTGGGCAAGCTGGATGAGAATCATAGCAGCCGCAGCCCGGACTTCAACTGGTAATCCTTTTGATTCAGTTATAATGCCTCCTTTACCTCCGTCGCTCTTTCTTAAAATCAAAAAGCCTATCTGCCGGCCAACTCACAAACCTCTGTTTAAGCTTTTTCACAGCCGATTTAAACGCCTCTTTCTCTTCGGGTGTTGCGGTTTTCTCAAACTTCACCTTCTTTCTTAAATCAAAATACTGCTTCAATCCCTCTGGAAATACCTCCTCTTTTAGCCAGATCTTGATCTGTTCACCCCGTAAGAGACCAGAGGTCTTACGGGGTAAACCGGTGGACTTTCGGGTAATTATAAAAACCCAATTATTCTTGGAGATGTTTACTATATCTGTCCCCTCTGGTAATTCGAGCTTAAAGTCTCCTCTTGTTTTCACTCGTGTGATAAATTCAAAGGCATCCTGAGAACCCTGGCCAGGAAAGGCGCTGATTATCTTGAAATCTTCCCTTTTGGGTATCTCATCTTTCCAGAGTTGTGATATGGCGAGCTGAGTTGCTCTGAAGCCAGCTATCAGGCAGAGGCATATATCTCCGTGATACTTTCCTACATCCTCTATAGATATCTGAAGTAGATTTTCCTTATCGTAAATCGAGATAGGGGTTAACACATCTTCACACCATGCAATCGTTATTGTCAGTATCAAGGTCAATACCACAGCAGTAGACACTATCTTATCTCTCTTGAATTTCATGATATCTTCCTTATAGCTATCAGTATTCATCACTTTTACGGCACCTCAAAGGTTAAGGTTGCGGTATAATGAAGTTCGTCACATTTGTCCTCCAAATCTTTTGTAGCAAGTAATTTCATATCCGCCTTTATAAGCCAGGGTCCATAATGTAAAATCCTTATCATTGCAATTCCTTTACTATCTGTAGAAGTGGCATAAGCAAAATCCTCACCAGTTGAAAAACCCATGTATGTAGCATATATCTTACAAAAACTCGCTGGCTTGCCTTCAAACAATACCTGTATAGGCAAAAAATCACCTTCACTCAATATCATTGGATTTTTCAACGGTACTATTTCAATTTTGTGCCCAACAGGTTTGTTGTAAGCGCTTGTGTCCTCAGCCCCCACATTTATCAATGTCTTGGCATATTGTTCATAGTAGAGACTCAAAATAACCTTACCCTTAACTCCTTTCTTTGGTCCCATTTTGTGGTGCATCTCTCCCTTTTCAATATACATAGTATAAAATCCTGGTTTTAGCGCAGCAGTGACTATATACGCACCTGGTTCTTTAAAATTTACCTCGGTAGCTAAAAAGCCACTTGGATTAGGGCTTAACTTGTGGTGCTTGCCACATCTGGGACAGACAAAATAGAACTCATCTAATTGCTCCTGAGATAAGAAGTCATCTGCTGGATAGCGATGTCCCCAGCCAAGGTATATTTTAGTGCTTGCACTATATTTTGGATGGATTTCAGGATAAAAATCTGTCACATTCAGCCACATTGTGTGACCAATGCTCCTTGACGGCAAAATCATCAAAGTTGCCAGAATTACAGGTAAAAACATAAAGCCCAGTGCCCTTCTTCCTCTTGTTATATCTTTCATTTTACCCCCTTTCTAAAAACTTATTCCTACACTTCCCAGAAATGTCCTTCCGGGCATTTCACTCATTTCTTCATACTGAAAGTCGAGTATATTGTTGACAGCAAAGGACAATTTCAGATGCTTGAAAACAGTCGCATTAAGCTTGGAATGCAGTAGATAGTATCCATCAAGTATATTCGTGTTATCACTGTCAATGTACCTCCTGCCTGTATATTCTCCTCTCAAATCCAAAGTCAAGCCAATCTGCTCACTGTGGAAACTTAACCCTCCAATCAACTTATGCCTTGGAGTATAAGTAAGCTCTTTTTCAGTATCCATATCCCTTGCAATAGTATAGGTGTAACCAAGCGAAGTTGTAAAATATTCCAAGAAGTTTGTTCTCAACTCAAATTCTGCACCTTTGGTATTCACTCTTTCTGCATTTATATATGAGAGAAGTGGCTTACCTCCATAAGTCCCTATTTCCTCAATTGTAATCATATCCCTAACATCATTCCAGAAAAGAGAAAGATTGCACCAGCCTGGAACAAATGGCCCAACTTCAACACCAACCTGATATCCAATGGACTTCTCTGGACTTAGATTTGAATTTCCCTTAATCCAGAAACCACCTCCAAACCTATGATACCAAAACATATGTAGTTGAGATAAGGTTGGTGCCTTAAATCCTCTGCCAATTGATGCCCTAATTCCCAGTCTATCAAGGGGTTTATACATAAGGTTTAACTTTGGGTTATATTGAACACCCCAATCAGTGTGAGCGTCCATACGCAATCCATGTATGACCAAAAACATGTCGAGCCATTCTATCTGGTCTTGGATAAACAAACTCTTAATGTTCTCACTGCCATCAACTATGTCGCTTGTGCTTTTATTATAAGAATAATCTCCCCCAATCGTCAATAGATTATTAGCAAAGACTTGCCTATCATATTGAAACTCAGTCCTGAAACCAATCTCTTCAGAAGTTGAAGTATCACCATGACTCGCCAATGAACGGTTATATTGAGACCAGTAGCCTCCTATCTTCATAGTAGAAAACCTATCCAGCCTCCAATTTCCCTTGATGTTAGAGTTAAGTTTCTTTTCTTTCATATCCAGAAGAATCCTGTCTTCCCAATAATAATTAATAGAGCCAATAATCTTATTATCCTTCCCATAGTTAACTTTAGTAAAAACGTTATTAGCTGTATACCTACTCCATTCTTCTAAGCCATCAGTCTTGCTTCTGGTACCAGTAGCAATATAACCAATATTGTTAGCTTTGAGACCATGGCTTAACCGATAGATTTGTGTATTGTATGTTCCATAAGAGATAGAGCCAGTGCTACTTAATTTTGGGGGTGCTGATTTCGTAATAACATTGATAACCCCTCCCAATGCATCGCTACCATAAAGTGCAGAACAGGGGCCCTTCAATATTTCTATCCTCTCAATCATATCTGCTGGTATCTGGCTTAAGTCTATGTCGTCAGCATGCCCACCTCTGACTCTCTGCCCATCAATCATAACCAGTGTGTATTTAGCAGGTAACCCTTGAAGCCTCACCACGCCTCGTGAATATCCAGAGCCCTCTACACTCACTGCTGTGAGCCATGCCACAGCATCAGCTGCCGTCTGATTGTTGGCTCTTTCAATCTCCTTGGCAGGGATTACATCAACACGAATTGGAACATCAGCAAGATATTTATTGGTCCTTGTAGCAGTTACCACTATGCCGCCCATTTCAATGGGGGATTCCTGCAGATTGAAATCTATGGCTGAAATCTCACCAGCCCTGACGCTTACCTCTTTAGTAACCGCTCTATAACCCATCATTGTTGCTATAATCTCATAATCCCCACAAGAAACATCTCTTATAAAGTATCGACCTTCCTTATCAGTCTCAGATCCCAAGGAAGTTCCTTTAACGAGAATGTTAACAAGTGGAAGTGGTTTTTCAGTCTCTTCATCTGTAACTCTTCCCTCGATTCTTCCAAACTCTGCTGACATCAACTCTGAGGGTAATGATAGACTGATTACTGCCAACAGCAGGAAGCCTATATCCTTCACTGTCCCTCCTGTTCCTTCAAGGGGACCGGGAGCCAAAACCCAGTCCCCTTAAATTGTTAAAAATTTCGGCTGCCATTAGGCTGATACACATACTTGAAGGTAATAAATCCACTGTTATGTTGTGCATCGTAGTAGTTAAGAATCTTTACCTTCGCATATTTTCCATCGGCTGTTTTGACCACATAGACTGTATCCAGCGCAGTAAAGGTAGGTGGCATTCCACTCATATTGTACCAATCTTTCATATCAGGATTACCACTGTATTCATGTGTTCCACCCATATCTGCATAAGTCAATATAGTATCCACTACATAGCCACTCTCCGGAGCCTCACTGAGAGAACTAAAGTCTATCTTTCCCATATTTATAGCTCCACCGCTTCCGGGACCACTTGTGCCACTGTTCGTCCTAATCCTGAATCGTTGAAATCCTAAATCCCAAACCAGTGAACTTTCAAGGTCGGATACTGAAACAGAATCACCCTCCGAAAAACTGAAATACGCCCAGTCTTCGGAACTTGAGGCATCTATCATATATTCAACCATAGAGGTGTTTCCGTTATCATCGGTTGGGCTCTCCTCTTTACAGCCCCAGAAAAGTCCAAATGATATAAGCACCACAATTATGATTTTTCTCACAAGCATTTCTTCCCCCTTATCCTTGAGATTTACGAAGACAACAATTTCTTTTCCCTAATTTTCTTCCATAAATTGCGAGTCTCTTATCTTTTTCATCTTTTGGGTTCTTCTCCAATTTAGTGGGTAGAATATATGGGTAAATCCCTTTGAATTCTTGCTCCTTGTATGTTCGTATATGAAACTGTCCACTTATAGCATTTGCCTGTCTACCGACAGGTAGATAGGCACAAATTCAATTTGTGCCCGCACGATTTGAAATCGTGCCTACATTTGAAATCCTAAATCATAAAGCAAGAGAGTCTTTTGAGTAGTCTATTTATTTTATCTCCTTAAATCCTCATTTCTATTCCACCATAGACAATGCGACCTGTATAGGGCGCATACATAAAGGCAGCATCGTCAGGGTGCTTCTCGGGCTGGATGTAACCAAACTGGTTCTTTGCCCCTACAAAGATAGCGATCCCATGCGATGGAAAAGTCTTAGACAACCTACTATTTAATAAGAAAAAAGGATCAGTATGTTTGATATAACTCTCGGGGTCTGTTACCTCCTCATCCTTGCAGTAGTCAATATACATACTCCCGGTGTAGTCACCACCAAATACAAAGTTCCAGTCACCAGGGCTATACCCGAAATTGATGCCTCCGGTAATCTCAGGAACACGGGGGATATGTTTGCTATCCTCTGCATATTTGTTTCCATGCACGGGATGATCTACCCAATCTTCTCGTTCATTCTCATATTGGGCATCAGTAAAAGCCAGATTGAGGTCAAGATCAAGGTCACGACCAAGGAGCACTCTGGAACCGAGTTCTATCCCCTGTGTATACGCCTTACCTATGTTAGCCCATTCATAAGTGTAACCCAATCTTGCGGAGGATTCGCTGGCGTCTGTAAACCCAATCTTGTCTTGCAGGTTAGTACGGAAGAGATTGACATTCACCGTAAACCTCTCGGCTGAGTAATCTGCTCCAAGGTTAAAGCTTACAGATTTTTCAGGTTTTAGACCTGCAGGCTTATTGACTCTCGGTGAGCCACTACAAAGATGTAAATCCTCACTAAAGCCATAAGGAACCCTGAAGCCAGTTCCTACACTGCCCCGTAAGGTAAATTCAGGAGATAGTCTACACATAAGTGCTAATCTGGGATTAAAGGCCTTTTCATTATACTCAAGTGAGGGCATATCTCTGGGAGCAACCTTGCCAGAACCACCAAACTTATCCTTTGAGCGGTGGATGTCATACCTTGCCCCCATCACTAATTCCAGACTACCACCTATTATAGAAAATTCATCCTGAAGATAGATTCCTGCATCGTAGGCATGCTTTTTGCTATCGGATGTATAGGTTTCACCATAATTAGTATCAGCTTCATCCACAATTACATACCTGCCCGTCTCATCTAAGTCATTATAGGAATACTGAATACCTCCCAACAGGTAATGTCTTCCAATGGGATGGGCATAGTTTGCATCTACCACATAGAGGTTCTCATCGGCGAGGTATGGCTCCATTTCATTAACTGCAGGCACAGTATCATTATGGGTAGCCATGTAATCACCGAGGAAGGCATCATTGGTGGCATTGCGCTTGTGGAGACAGTAGTTAAGGTTCAGGCAAATCTCGCCGCCATACCTAAACCCCATCTTGTAGCCAATTCCAGCCTCATACCTGGTCGTTTTGATATGTTCGGCACCTGCTGCAAAAGGATTTTCCCAGGTCTCCAATTCTCCGCCCTGTCTGCTCTCATTCAATGTCCTGCCGTTGAAGGTAATCTGGTCATCTCCCAACACATTGTATGCATTTATCCTGGTTCCTATACTTATGTTGTCGGTCTTGACCCTGTCGGTATTACCATCCTCGTTTTCATCAATTGCATCGCCCGTATTCTTCTGTGCAGTCAACATTGCATCTAAATTTCCCAACTTCCTGGAGGCAGATATGATATATTCATTAGTGCCGTAACTTCCGAGGTTTATTGATGCTTCCAAGGTTTGCTCGGCAGCTGGTTTTCTGGTAAGAATGTTAATGACTCCTGAAATGGCAGAACTGCCATAAAGAGCAGAACCAGCGCCCTTGACAATCTCTATCCTGTCTATGTTTCCTGCGGGGATCTGCTGCAATCCATACACCCCTACCAGACCAGAATAGATGGGTTGACCATCAATCAATACCTGAACATGACCAGACTCTAACCCCTGCATTCTTACAATGCTGAAATTACAGTAGGAACACTGCTGCTCCACCCTTATCCCGGGCACCCCTTCCAGAGCCTCATATAGATTTGGGGCGCCCCTCTCTTTAAGTCTTCGGGCTGTAATGACCTCGGTACGCACTGGGACATCCTTCACATATCTGGGGGTCCTTGTGCCAGTTACCACTATACCACCCATCTCAATTGCACTCTCCTGCAACTCAAAATTGAGATGAACTATCTCTTTAGGAGAGATTTTTACCTCTTTGGTTACAGCTCTATAGCCCATCATCGTTGCTACAATTCGGTAGGAGCCAACAAGAACATTAGATATAGAATATTTTCCCTCTATTCCTGCTGCTGCCCCAAGGAGCGTTCCCTTGATAATAACATTTGCCCCTGGAAGAGGTTCTCCTGTTGCCTTATCAACAACTTTCCCCTCTATACTACCAAACTCTTCTGCCTTTATTGGCAGAATAGCTATCAGCACCCCTACGAAGATAAGCAGTGCCGTCTCCACCAATCCGACGGATACTTCCCTTTTTCCTGCCATATTTCCTCCTTTTCCTCAAAAACCCACAAAAAACACAAAAACTTATTCATACGATTATCCTAGAATATGCGTTAATTTTTGTAGATGTTGTAGGGCAAGGCTTTAGCCTTGCATAAAGCACCTTTTTTGCAAACCTAAAGGTTTGCCCTACAGAGCTTGCCGCGATAACGCATAATTTTGGATCATAACTCCCCCTTAGTAAAATCAAACATTAAAAATTAAAAATAGGGCTCACCACATCACTCCATCCTTTACCCTTGTGTCCCT
>PEYP01000132.1:0-17563 GCA_002774315.1 Candidatus Stahliibacteriota bacterium CG08_land_8_20_14_0_20_40_26 | reverse complement strand
TTCGGCAGCAATCGCCTCCTGAACAAGATTCTTGAGAGACTCAATCTCTTCTTCTTTATCATCTTTATATTTTTTGGCATTTATTTGAAAATGGTCACCCTGGATAAAGACCGGTCCCCTGTAACCTTCTTTTACAGCTGCGCCGAGTAAAACGGTCGTATACTCATCTGGTTGTTGTTTTGTATAGCTAATTTCCGACCGGGCAATTTCTAAAATAAATGCTCCTACTTTCTTTTCTTTTGCTACCCTGAACAGAGTCCTGCCCACATCATAGGTCAATCCACGAATATTTATTGCAGGAACACTGAATCCCCCGTACTCATTCTTTGCCATTCCCTGGTAGAACTTATAGATAGAAGCGGGAATGATACCCAGTTTTTTCGCCGCCTCAAAGATAATGTATTGACAAACCTCAACCAATTCCTTATCCTGATGAAAGACTGATGTATAAACAAGACGGTCAATCATTCTTTCTCTAAAATCCTCGGCATTGATAATTTGAACACCCTCTTTTGTAAGGGTGAGGGAATCCTTACAGGAGTTGAGAACATCTTGAACATTATTAAACACATAACCTCCTTACAGGATCTATCGGACAGGGAGATCACCCCGCCATCGGTGGGGGATACCGTCCAAAGTAGGGCAAACCTTTAGGTTTGCTTTGATTTGCAAGGCTGAAGCCTTGCCCTACGTCTTTCACCTAACTCACTCAACTGCAGCACTGCATAACTTCAATACTTTTTCCCCTTTCCTCTGAAAGGCTTATTAAAAATCCTGATAATTATATCACAAAAATGTCTATTAGTCAAGTTTTTTTTGGGGAGAGTTCTGAAAAACCACACCTGCCTATCCTGCCTGCCGGCAGGTATGTCTTCGGTCTTCAGTCTATAGTAGGTTTTAACTCTAAATCGCCACTAAAGATGGGTTCTTGCAGAGGAAGAGTATTTTTTCAGGGGTTTTGCAGTAACAAGCAGCGTGTAGTCAGAGTGCTACGCCTTAGCGGGGCATTCGGTAGCAAGTTGAAGTGAGACTGGAGTGCATTACCTTGGTAATGCATGCAGTAGCAAGTTGGAGTGAAACGGAAATCCCGCATTTGCGGGGCTACTGCATTCTTGTTCAGCCAAAACAGAGTATATCCTAAGAAGGAGACATACCTTCCCAAATGCAAAAAGCCTTATTTATAGACCAGTACAGCTTTTGCTTAGCATATGAACCCACTAAATTAGAGAAGAACCATATTATACATATAAGTTTATTGTGAGACAGGTTTTTACTCCGATAAGGGAAGGTCTTATGTCTTCAGTCTGCATTAGGAGGGTTATCTCACGCAGGCGATTTTGAATAGGAAGGAGAGATTACCCGATCTGAGACGGCAAATATATATACCCGACGCCACATTCCTACCATCCTCATTTCTGCCATCCCAGAATATGTGGTCATGTTCTTTCTTTACCTCAAACTCTCTTGCCAGATTTCCAGACACGGTAAAGATAGAAAGCCATCCGTCTTCGGGTATGTCATATACGATGTATGTCCCCTCATTGAATGGGTTTGGATAGTTATAAGGAGAAAGGTAACTTGTAATTGCCACTTTTAAAATCTCACTCCATTCTGACATATTTTCACTTCCATCATGAGCTCTCACACGGTAGTGGTATCTACCATTTGGTCTATCTGTTACCGTATATGAATTGTTCATTCCTCTGTATACAATCTCTTCATCGCCAAAAGAAAGAACTGATATATCATCTATATATACCCATGAGTTATCACCAGAAAACTCAATTTTAACATAAGATTCTGTATCTATGTCAATTGTTTCAGATATCCATTCTGTATTGTCTAAGAAAGCGGCAATTTCGCTCCAATCAACCAGGTCTTTTGAGGAGAGAATCCGAAGGCTTCCTCCTCTCTGATGCCTGAAAAAGCTGAAACTACCCTTATGGAATCTCTCTTTTGATACAAGCCACCCACCCTCTGTAAAGAAACATCCTTCCCCAGAATGAGGTAGATGGGCTGATACAACAAATCCCTCTCCATCAAAATTATAAAAATCTTCGCATCCATCTTGCAAAACCACCTGTACATCTCTTATCTCTTCAAGTTCGTATTCCGAAATGTACGTCAGATCGTAAGATGCTTCCCATCTTATCGTGTAGGAGTTGCCAAATATCTCTGCTGGTAGCGGACAGGGAACCATAGGAGGTATGGTATCAGGAACTCCATAATATGAAAAGAGAAATTTCTCCCACTCAGTTGTCATTGCATAGACAAGTTTTCTATATTTCAAATAATTGAATAAAAACTCAGAGTATGTATAAGGAAACCAGACAGATAAACCTCTTGAATTCTTAAGGCTTTCGCCTGTATGCGTTGAAAACATTATGGTACGGGCTAGACTTGCTACCCTCTCTGCAGTAGACGCAATCTCATCATCTCCCTCAGAGATAATTTCGGCAAAATGACATATATCAATATACTGGTTCTGTGGTATGGGTGGGGGAAGCGTGGCAAAATTGAAGGTTTGAACACTATCCCTTGCACTCCTGATTAACGAATTCTGTGGGTCGCTCCTCAACAGTGTGATTAGACTCTTGATAGATTGTAAGAGATTTGTAAACGATACAAGTTTCATACTTGAAGCCTGACCATCTATTCCCTCCTTCTTGCAGTATTGCACATAAAAACTTGAAATACTATCGGAAAATGCCTTTATCTCTACTAATGGCTCGGATGTTAACATGAGTAATATCTTATCGTAGGGGAAGCCAAAATCTGGAACAAGCTGTTCAGAACCTACCATAAAATCAACAAATGGATAAACCTCTGACGCAACCTCAACCATCTGCATAAGACAGGCATCAAGTAGAAGGACATCTATATTCTTTCCAAGCGATGAACTTATAGACTTTATTGCCTCTCTGAATTCCCCTCCCGCAATGGATATGAAACTCGAACCCTCATAACATATGCCCTTCTTCTCCCATCCGTTTCCATGGTCCCATACAACCAAAAGATAATGCTCTGCAGAGAAATACATCCCCAGCCACCTTCCAAACTCCTTCAGGGTTTCGGGATCACCGGAATTTATGTCTCCTATTTCCTGCAAAAGAACAAGACTATCCTTTTGAGCGAAATATCTCTCTGCCTTACCAAGTCTATCTACCTGTATCACCACCGTTACAGATGGCGTAGAGCCCACGCTTGTCAGTTCATTCATATCATCCAGAACGGCATAATCAAGCCCATTGTCTGCAGCAAAATAGCAGCCAACAGTCCATTCTGGTATGGCTATGAGGAAAAAAAGGAAAAGCACAGGGTAATCCCAAATTTAAGAAACCATTCACCCTGTGAAATAATTTATTTCACAGGGCAGGGATTTCATGAGAGTGGAAAGTTTGTTAGTCTGCTAGATCTAACGAACTATCCAACTAACAAACTAACTCCTTATTGGATACGCCAGAGATTTTGGTCTTCTTTCTTTCTTCTTGCTACATAGTTATTTACTTCAAGTAAGGCATCCACCGATGCACCAGCATCTCCCCAGAATCCCTTAAAAATTTCATAAGTCAGTCTTCCCTGTTTTATATATTCATTGTTGACGTCTGTGATTTCCAGTTCACCTCTCGCTGACGGAGTGAGTTTTGGAATGATATCAAATACCTCACTTGTATACACATATACTCCAATGACAGCATAGTTCGATGGGGGAACCTTCGGTTTTTCCACTATTCCTTTCACTCTCTTCCCTTCCATAACCACAACTCCATATTCTCCCGGATTTTCCACTTCTTTTAAGAATATCATAGCGCCATCTTTGAAATTTGAGACGCCCTCCTTTATGGAACCGTTGAGTATGTTATCCCCAAGTATCACACAGAAACTATCATCTCCAACAAAGTTCTTTGCATGATAGAGTGCGTCAGCAATACCGCCTTCTCTCTCCTGATATGTATAACCAAGCCCTTTGAGTCCAAACTCTCTTCCGTCTCCCATCAATCTTAAGAACTCACCAGCCGAATTTCCGCCTGTAACTATAAGAATTTCATCAATGCCAGCTTCCCTGAGTGTCATAATAGGATAATATATCATAGGAAGGTCATACACCGGCAGAAGATGTTTGTTTGTAATCTTTGTTAAAGGATACAGTCTTGTTCCAAGTCCCCCAGCAAGCACGATACCTTTCATAACACCCCCCATTCAAAAGTAATCAATGACTAATTTCTAATGCCGAATTTCTAAATCCTTCACCCCGTTAGATATGAAATTATCTCACGGGGTAAACAATATCTAAATCCCAATTTTCCAAATTTTTCCAGATAAGTCAGGATCGTTTGGAATTTATAATTTGGAATTTGTTTAGAGTTTAGGGTTTCGAATTTAGAATTTTTGAATTTCAATCTGTGAAAATCTGTGCAATCTGTGGCTATTATTTTAGTATTTTTTCATCACCCAGTAGTGCTCTTGCATGTTTCCTTGCGCTCTCTGTTACTTCCTTGCCTGCAATGAGTCTGGCAATCTCTTCTTCTCTGTCTTTCCCGCTGAGTTCTTTCACTGTAACATAAGTCTTTCCACTCCGCAAAACCTTATCCACTCTTATATGGGTATCTGCCTTTGCAGCAAGCTGTGGCAAATGAGTTATGCAGATAACCTGATGTCTTTCTGATAGCTCTTTCAACTTATCCCCAACTGCATCTGCCACCCTGCCTGATACACCTATATCTATCTCATCAAATATAAGAGTAGGAATCCTATCCACCTCTGCAAGAACCTTCTTGAGTGTAAGCATACATCTTGACAGCTCGCCTCTAGAAGCGATCTTGGCTAAGGATGCCATCTCCTGGTCAGGGTTGGCAGAAAATATAAACTCAACTGTATCCTTACCAGTTTCTCTTATACCAGTCTGCTCTACTCTCACATCAAATCTCGCCTTTTGCAAACCCAGGTCAGCAAACTCGGACATTACAAGCTTCTTAAAATTCTGAACAGTAGACATCCTTCCTTTTGATAAAATTTCTGCCCTTGTATCTATTTCTTTCTTTATCTCCGCTACCTCCATCTCTATTTCGTTCTTCTCTTCCTCATTTACATGGAGTCCTTTCAGCCTGTTCTTCAGCTCGTCTCTTTTCTTTACCACACTCTCAAGATTCCCCCCAAACCTTCTTTTTAGCTCCTTTAATTCCATAACACGAGTTCTTATTTTTTCAATTTCCTCCGGGTCAAGGTCTATCTTCTCCGTATAGGAAGATAGAAGGGAATCTATATCTTTTACTTCGTAGTAGATATTCTCTACCCTTTTACCCAATGCATCACCATGAGTGTCTATTCGAATAAGTTCAGCTATCAGATTGCGGACTCTTGTGATACGATCTTCAACCCCCCCGTCCTTTGAAAGAACTGCATGACACTCATCCGTAATCTGCAAAAGTTTCTCAGCATTTTCGAGAACCTGTAGTCTCTCTTCAAGTTCATTATCCTCACCAATTTTAGGATTCAGGCGTTCTATACTTTCCAGTTCCCATCTTATGAATTCCTCTGTTCTTTTTGTTTCTTCAATCTCCTTTTTCAGCCTTTCAAGTTTGTCGGAACGTTTACAGAGAAGTTTGTACAATCTATTGAAGGAATCCACTTTATTTTTAAGCCCCGCAAAATTGTCAAGAAGTTCAAGTTGGACACCGGGAGAGAAAAAAGACTGGTGAGAATGACTCCCAACCATATCAATAAGATTTTTTCTTATCTCATTTATGACTTTCAGGGAAGCAGGCGAGTTATTCAGGTAATATCGTGTCCTCTCCTTCATATCTGTCTTGATTATTACGATATCCTTCCTTATGCCAAGTTTGGAGAGAGACACACCACAATTTTTGAAAGAGGATTCAATATAGGTATCCTTTTTTACTCCTCCCCGTGGCCTTTCACCGAGTGAGAATCCAAGTGCATCTATTATTATTGATTTACCTGTGCCCGTCTCGCCTGTAATTACAGTTAGACCAGGGGGAAAGGAAAGGGACAGGTCCTTTATAATGGTATAGTTATGTATATAAAGTTCCTGTAACATACAATTCAATTAGTCAAATTGGCACAAATTGAATTTGTGCCTACATGTAGGCACGATTTCAAATCGTGCAAAAATTAAATTCATCCCTGCCTGCGGCAGGCAGGTTCTCCATTTCTCCTTCTTCTCCTTTTCTCCTTATCGATTTTTCACCTGAAACTAATTATAATATAAAAAGGAGAAAATGTCAAGGAAAAATGACATTCACCACGAAGGCACAAAGGAGGGAAAGACCTTTGTGTTTTCCACATGTAGCAGGGCAGGCTTTTGGCTATAAAGATATGTTTTGCAACAGGAAGGTTATTCCTACCACTGGTTAAAGAAAGTAGAAGCAGGACTTACCTGCGATAAGATAAATCATACTTACTTAGAGAGTGCCCCGCGCCAAGGGCAAGTCCTATCTTTCTTCCCATATAAACCCCTACTTTTTCTTCACCAACCCGTCTATCTTCTTTATAAGGGCATCTATGTCAGATTTTGTTGGAATATTGAGTTTGCCCAGTACATTTGTCACGGTCTTCTCAATTATCTTCTCAATCTCCGCTCTCGAAGCTTTGCCTCTCTCCAGAAGCCTCTTGACAAACTCTGGCTGGTCTTTCTTGGCTACTTCACCCTTCTTTACAAGGTCGCTCACTATCTTCTCTGCCTTTTCCTTTGTGAGGGTAAGGGCTCCAACTCCTGCTAAAAACATCCTCTCCATATATCCTTCCATCTAAATCACCTCCTCTTATCAAATCAAAAATTAAACATCAAAATTATAGCCACACCTACCTGCCGCCTGCCTACCGATAGGCAGGGTAGGCAGGGCAGGTCATAAGTTCAGTAATTTTAGCAATAACAAGCTCAGCAGTTTCCCTTTCAGTCCCTTCGGGATAAATTGGCTTTCCAATATTAACGACTATTTCTCCATGATGAGGAATTTTCCTTCGGGATAAGAGGGCATCATTAGTTCCTTGAATACCCACTGGGATAATGGGCACATTTGTCATATGGGCAAGAAAAAAGGCTCCTCGCTTGACTTCCTGCATCTCTTTCGTTAATCTCACCCCGCCCTCGGGGAAAATTCCTATTATTCCTCCCTTTTCTAATATATTTAAGGCTTCTTTAATCGCTTTTCTTATTTGTGCCTGGCCAACTGGAATACACCCCATTCTGGATAGGAATGCTCTTCTAATTAAGGGTCTTTCAAACAGACGGGCTGCAGATAAGAAGATAATTTCCTTTTTAAATAAAGCAATTAACACAAACCCGTCAAACCAATTGATATGATTTGCTGCAATGATATAGGCGCCTTTTCCTAAAACATTCTCAGCACCCTTTACCTTTAATGAGTAAAATATTGTAAGGATTATCCGAGTAACCAGACGAACCGTATAATAAAAGGCTGATTTATTATTTTGGTAATTCATAACCTGTAAGATTTTTCTAACATTATGGATAATTATTTAACATCTGTTTCAGAAATGGTATAGCGTTTTTCATTGTCTCTTCCCCACAAACAATTATCTCGTCAGCCTTATGGAATGCTATAGATTTATCTTGTGTATATTCCTTCAAACAAAATCTGTAGTAAAGTATCGATACTCCTTTCAATGTCCAATGGTTTTCCATCCACGACCCATGGATATTCTAACCCCTTTAATGCCGAAACCATTGCCAAAGCGGTAAGCCCGATCCTTTTTGCTTTGAAAGTTCCTTTCTTGACACCCTCGGTAAGTATTCCCTTTAAGATGTCTATCTCTTCTCTAAAGTGCGATTCCCTGATTTTTTCGAGATCTGGAAGCACCTCCGTTACAGTATCCTTCGTTACTCTGTACAGATTTACAAGTTTCTGCATGTGGGATATTCTGGTCAATACGAAAGCTCGAAGTTTTTTCTGGGGAGAATCTTGCTTGGAAACAGCCTCGCTTACGGCATCCTTAAGTATTTCCCACTCACGATCAACTACGGTCTTGAAAATCTCGTGCTTGCTTTTGAAATAGTAATAGATCGTTGCTTTACCAATTTTTGCCCCAGCAGCAATGTCATCCACAGTTGTTTTCTTTAACCCATACTGGGCAAATAGACCCCGAGCGATTTGTAAAATTATCTCCCTTTTTTCTTCTTTCATTATTATACTATTCGACCAAAACAGTCTATTAGTATTATATAATAAATTTATAAAATTGTCAAGAAAAAAATTTAAAAAAAGCATTCACCACGGAGACACAAAGAAATAAGAAGAAACCCAAGTATCTCCACTTGGGCGGTGGGGATTATAGTTTAAAAGATAGGTTCGTACCTTTATGGGAGCGTAAGGAAAAATTTAGAGTTGCGTTTGATGGCAAGTAGCGGGATAGAGGTACGTAAAGCGGGGCAAACTCCCCGAGAGGGACTTCCGACCTGCACTGAACCACGTGGGGTTCAGTGCTTCTAAGACTCAGTCTCCTTTCAGTCACCTAACTCAAAGAATCACTTGAACGAATCCCAAATCCCCCACTGCTGGAGGATGGGGAATTAACAGTCACCTCAGTTTAAAAAAACTCCGCATACCGTCCATTCACTGCGAAGATATTCCCTGGTGGCAGGAGTTCAATATCTACCAAGAAACCAGAAATCGCAGACTCTGTATCGGAATCGGAGCACCACCTATTAAACCACAAAAAACCTATGCAAGTTCACTCTTGGAAGCGAAACGCTACGAAAATCTCCTTGGTGACCCATTCATAAATACCCAGTCAGATGTAGCAAGAGAACTCGGAGTAACCAGAGCCAGAGTTAGCCAGGTGATGGGACTTTTCAAGCTGTCTCCTCAAATACAAAAAGAACTCCTGGCACTCCAGGATCAGAATATAATCCGATTCTTCTCCGAGCGCCGATTAAGACCACTTCTGACAATAAAAGATCAATCCAAACAAATAAGAGAATTTAACAAGATGAAAGAGCAAATTCAGAAATTGCTAAGCGGTAGAGAAATCTTTCCTGAAAGTATCGTAATAAAAGAGCGTCAAAGTCAATCTTTTCCGCTCTTGCAATATTCATAAGTTTTGCTCTTATTGAGGCTGGTTTATTTTTGATTTCCCTTTTCATACTCATTCCTGAATCTGTTCCTAAATCATAGCATTAAGCCAGGTCTGTAGTAGTGGTTTAACCCGACAAATTTCAGCATATTCAACTATTTTCTCCAGATTGCGATCCTTTTGCTTCAGATATTCAGATAGTCCTTCTTTAGCTGTATCAAGTCCCAGTTTGTTGCGATATCGAAAACAGTCACATATAGTCTTTTCAGGACAATAAATACGAACTTTATGAGCTTTAATTTTTATTTCATCAATACCTGTTTTAAATTGTTTTGTAGAAAAATAGTAGAATTCCACAGGTGGGTATTCTATCTTTGGCCGCCAGGACTTCCGGTAAATGGCCATGGAAATGATCGATGGGTTAAAAGTAGTCAGTTCATGATAAGATAGAGCCGAAAGAAGACATATAACCCCCTCCGGGACAGCCCGAGCAAGATCGATAAAACTCTGGTTAGAAATAACTGGTATGTCGGTCAGCTTATAAAGTCCATTTTTCACCTTAATTATTAGTCCCTTGTCCAGTATATTTTTTATATCACGAGGATGGATACCTTCGGCCAGAATATCTTTAGATCTGGCGTACCCATTATGAATTTTGAATATCTTAATAATTTTCTCGTGCTTTTTATTCATGATAGCCTCTTTGGATATTTTCATAGGCAGATTATAATAAATGCCGAGGTTTTTGTCCAGTCATCAAATGGAGTCAAACCTGAAAGAAGAATCTAAAACCAATTTTTCTTTTCTATCAATCTCTCAAATTTACTATCGCTATCCTAAAAAATATGTTTTCCCTTCTATTACCACTGGCAATAACATGATAGTAGGCACCAGGATATTCCACTCTCGGTCTTCTTGCCAGAATATAATTTTACACTATCTCTCTTCTTATATCAACTATTTTCTTTTTTCAGGTCTGATCCCAGATCTTTTTCTTGCATTCTTATATTACCCTTTTATGGATTATAATTAAAATCCACTGTTAGCCGTAGATTTCAGCAATCCATATAATCAATTATCCTTCAGCAAGAATATTAAGAAGTTCTTCCGCACAATAAATTCGACCGCGCTTACGGCCAGATATTTCTTTAAGAATTCCCAGCTTAACAAGACGTTCTACTGATGCTTTAGCGGTAGGCCAGGTTATCTTCAAGTAATCACTTACTCCTGGTAAGCTGACAAATGGGTTGAAAAATAGCATATCCAGCAACTGAAAAACAGGAGTAGGCACTGATTCTCTCTGAAGTTGTTGACGATATTTCTTTTGCAAGTCTAAAATTTTATGTCCGGTCTCTTCAGCAACTTTTGATTGTTCTGCAACTCCACGAATGAAATATTTTAACCATGCATCCCAATCACCATTCTGACTAACTCCAAGAAGTAGGTCATAATATTCATTCCTGTATCTTTCAAAGAAATCACTGAGGTAAAGGATTGGGTACTCAAGATAACCTCTTTCATAAAGATAAAAAGTAATCAAAAGTCGTCCCACTCTCCCATTACCATCAAGAAATGGATGGATCGCTTCAAATTGGTAGTGCATTAAAGCACATTTGATAAGCGGGGCAATTGAATTATCTCTATGAAGAAATTTCTCCCACTGGCCAAGTGCCCCATTCATTTCTGGAATAGATGGTGGTACATATGTTGCATCAGCAAGAGAACATCCAGGAGGTCCAATCCAGTTCTGACTAGTCCGAAATTCGCCGGGTTTCATCTTTTCTCCCCTGACACCTTCCATGAGTTTAAGATGAATTTCCCGGACTAATCTCAAACTGAGTGGCAGTTCCTTGAGTCTGGAAAGTCCATAATTCATAGCCCGCACATAGTTCAAAACTTCCAGAACATCTGCGTGTTTCGGTTTTTCCTTGGAGGCTTCGTAATAAAAAATATCGGAAAGTGAAGCTTGAGTACCTTCAATTCTTGAACTTTGAACTGCTTCCTTTCTAACATAGGGAGCCACAAGCAAATTAGGGTTTGGGATAAGTTTATTTAAAGACTTGAGGACACCAATACCTCGGTCTGCCTCAGACAAAATTCCAACAAACTCTACTGAAAACTTATCCAGACCCGCCGGAGGAAGGGGATCAGGGACAAAAGCCCAATAATTTGTCGCCGTCTTAATAAGTCGTCCTGTTGGACTATTCTTGAATTTTTCTATAACCATTTGTTGATATTATACATTATTATCAAAGAAATGTCAAGTATATTTTGATACTGAGTAGAGTTATATAAGTGATCTTTGATAAGATTTCTATTTATCAAAATAAATAGCTGTTTATTTTGATATTTAACTCCATATAAAAATGGGTCCCTTTACAGGCCCTATCTCCAAATTATATGTAGATCCACTACATGTTAACCACTTCTGGGTGCAGTGGATAGTATTAGCATGGCTCCCCGGGAGGGACTCGAACCCCCAACCTAGTGGTTACGAGAACTCCCGATATTTCTATCGGGCTCGGACTATCTCTTCACCCCGCTGCAGGCGGGGTGCCGGGCGCTTCCAGGACTTATTGGTATGAGGCTCCTCATTCCTTAGTCTCTGCACGTCCCTGCCTACTACAGCCTCTTCGGCAGGTTTCGCTCAGGATTACCTTACCCTACCTCAATAGGGTTTAGGCTTCCCTGAATTCACCCGATTTTTCAACCACAATCTCTTGTGGAAGCTGCAAATCTGGATGAACTTCAAGGTGAGTATGGTTATGGTTCACCCTTTTACAGCCACCCGCTCTACCATTGAGCCACCGGGGATGGATATATTATACACCAAAAATTCAATTTTGTCAACTATAAAATTAGGCGATTATAAAACATTTTACACTTTTCTTTCTTAACCCCTTACAAGTCTCATAAAGATCCCTCTCAAGAGAAAAGAGAAATTTAACAGGGATTGCCCGCCTGCCGGCAGGCAGGGACGAGACTTGAGACTAAAAATAAAATTATCTCTTACTGGTCTCTTAAAATCCCTGTCAAATATTAAAAAACAAACATAAAGAATCTATCTTATCCTCCCTGTTAAAATGACCTTTTTCTCCAATTTTTCGGAGGACACGGGGACTTACTGACCTTTTATTCTTTGTGGGCTTATATTTAGCTGAACACTGAACATTTGTAGGCACGAATTCAATTCGTGCCAAATATATTTGCTTGACAAATCTCTCTTTTTATGTTATAATAAGGCACTTTTTAGAACCTTAAATAAAAATTATTCCACGGAAAACCTGAGACATGGCTCGAAGACTTATGACCATTTATTTTTGCTCTGTGGTCTGTAGTCTTCGGTCTCTGGTCTAATTCCCTGTTACGATGATTGAGGAACGTACCTGGGTTGTTATAAACCTGGATAAACTAAGAAACAACTTCAGGAATATAAAGCGGCATTTGGGTGATGTCAAAATCCTGGGAGCGGTTAAGGCAGAGGCATATGGGCACGGGGGGATTGAGGTATCAAAGGTGTTGAAAGAGGAGGGGATAGATGCCCTTGGAGTCGCTTCGGTAGAAGAGGCAGTAAATCTAAAGAGCTTAGGCATTCAAATAATCATTCTCTCTCCAACATTTTCTTTTGATATTCCTATTATTGTAGACGAAGGATTTATTCCGACGGTTACATACACCAGTTTCGCAGATCAACTCGAGGAAGAGGCAGAAAGACACCAAAAGAAGGTTAAGATACATATCGAAATAGACACGGGTATGGGGAGGACCGGTGTGCCATATCCCAGGGCGCATCAATTCATAAGTGAGATAATAAAGAAAAGATGGATTGAGATAGATGGGATATTTACCCATTTTGCAGAGGCGGAGAGCGATGATAAGGATTTCACATTTTTACAGCTCGAGAGGTTTAACCGTGTCGTAAATTCTCTGCGAGAGAACGGTATATCCATTCCATACTACCATACTGCAAACTCCGCCGCAATACTTAATATGAAACCCTCTTACTTCAATATGGTAAGACCGGGACTACTATTATATGGGCTTTATCCAAAGGAGAAAAAGAATATAGAGGTTTCACCCATTATGTCCTTGAAGACCAGAGTGTGCTATCTAAAGTGGATAGATAAGGGCGATGCAGTGAGTTACGGCAGGACATACAGGGCGAAAAGGAGAACGAAGGTGGCGACGATATCCATAGGTTATGGTGACGGACTTCCACGACTTCTGTCAAATAAGGGAGAGGTTATAATAAAAGGAAGCAGGGCACCCGTAATAGGTAATGTGTGTATGGACCTGACTATGGTTGATATGACACATATTGATGGAGTAAAGATAGGAGACGAGGTTACAGTCATTGGAAAAGATGGGGATGAGGAAATCACTGCTGATGAGGTCGCTCGCATATCAAAGACAATAAGCTATGAGATAACAAGCAATATCGGACCGAGAGTCCCGAGAATTTACATGGAAAAAGGCATACCTACTTTACGCAAATCACTTATAAGTGGAAATTGTGTAAATATACAAAGTGTTTAATTCAACACCGAATAACACCGAAGTCACCAATTTCGTGGTAGGTAGGGACAGACCTTCAGGTCTGTCCATTAAGTCTACAATTGGAGATAATTTATGGATAAACCAAATTTTATATCGGTGGTGTATTTCTTTGTCACAATCGCCCTTCAGCACCTTGGTATCATTAAAAATCCATTGACTGATAAAGTGGAGAAGAATCTTGATCTTGCAAAATACACTATAGACACACTTGACCTTATAAAAGAGAAAACAAAAGGAAATCTTACAAATGTAGAGGAATCTCTAATTAGTTCTACCTTGTCAGACTTGAAACTCACATATGTAAAGGAGAAAGAAAAGGAAAAAAGTGAGTCAAAAGCAGAGGAAAAACCAAGTTAAGATTATCATAAAATCTCACTAGAATGGTGCATAACAGGATATAAGGTAGAAAACTATACAAACCGAATAGACCAAACAAAATAACCCAACGATTTTACGACTCAATGACTATCTTTCTATGGAAAGAGTAACTCCACAATATCTGATAAAAAAGAAAAAAAAGGGTGAAAAGGCAGTTCTTCTCACTGCCTATGATTATATTACTGCAAGGATTGAAGATGAAGCTGGCATAGATGTAATATTGGTTGGTGACTCGTATGGCACAACAGTACTCGGGTATTCATCTACACTCCCTGTCACGATGCAGGATATGTTACCTGTCGTGGGTGCAGTCAGACGGGGGGCGGAAAGGGCAATGGTGATAGCGGATATGCCATATATGTCATATCAACAGTCTATAGAATATGCAATTAGAAATGCTGGTAGATTTATGCGTCTTGGAGTGGATGGAGTGAAACTGGAAGGTGGGCTTGCAATGAAGGACACAATAAAGAAACTCGTAGATATTGGCATTCCTGTAATGGGCCATATAGGTATGACACCACAGTCATATAAGAAATTTGGGGGTTATCGGGTGAGAGGAAAGAAAAATACTGAATCTCTGGAACTTCTAACAGACGCAACGGCACTCGAAGACGCAGGTGTCTTCTCAATTATAGTGGAATGTGTCCCAGAGGATGTTACAAGAAAAATAACTGAAGAAGTTAAGGTTCCAGTGTATGGAATAGGTGCCGGCAGATACTGTGATGGACAGATTCTTGTGGTAACAGATATGCTTGGCCTTTTATCTAGAGAGACGCCAAAATTTGTGAAAGAATATGCGCATATTGGGAATGAAGTGAAAAAGGCAATAAGCAGATATATTGAAGAGGTAAAACAAGGAATATACCCAGATGAGAACCACACCTACTTTTAGTTTATCCAGCGCTGTGTTAAGTAAAGTAATTTGTCTTTCTGCAATAGCAAGCTATTGCCTGCCTACCGCAGGCAGGCACTCTGATACCAATTAGTATTTATACGGAGTGCGGTGGCTTGCCACTGCTAAACATAACTCACCTTGTCTTATACGATATTGCATGCAATGTCTACTGAACTTGAAATCATAGACAGATTAAAAATTCTTTTTCCAAAGATAGGCGATGATGCAGAAGAATTCAACATCACTCCGGGGTTTACTCCTGTTGTATCTATAGATTCATTTGTTCAGGGAGTCCACTTTGATCTATCCCTTATTACTCCCTATGACGCTGGTTACAGAAGCTGTGCTGCAACCCTGTCCGACATTGCAGCAATAGGAGGAAGACCAAAGGTACTTCTATGTGCTCTCGGCATGCCCGAGGGAAATATTACTCTTGCAGAATCACTTGCTCGTGGTATCAGATCACTTGCAGATAAGTTTGATACAGAGATTATTGGTGGCGATACTGTAAAGAGCAAGGATCTCTTTATATCACTCTGTGTCATAGGTGAAGCTAAACGGATAGTAAGGAGGAACGGAGCGAAACTTGGCGATGTTTTATGTGTTACTGCACCACTTGGAGGATCCGTTGCAGGACTCAAGACATTGAAAAACAATTTAACCTCTTTCAAAGAAGTGATAGAGAAGTACATTCATCCAAAACCAAGAATAGAAGAGGGCTTGATACTCTCAGAATTCGCAACATCTATGATAGATGTATCAGATGGACTTTCTATTGACCTATATCATCTGCTCAAAGAAAGTGGCGTGGGCGCTATTATTCATAGTGTGCCTGTAGAGAAAGAGGCGAAAAAAATCGCAATGTTGATGGAAGAAAAACCTGATGACTTTGCCTTGTATGGAGGAGAGGACTTTGAACTACTTTTCACACTGAACAGGAAAAACCTCGGCAAACTCAGAAAAAAGCTGAATTTTTTTGAGATAGGTGAAATAGTAAAAGAAGGAATGAGGTTCGATGATGGAAGGGAAATAAAATTAGGTGGATATGACCACTTTACAAAGGTAAATTCGAAAATCAAATATTGAATATCAAAAATCCTTAAAACACTAAACAATAATACTCAATTTTTCCTTAACAAAGCACAGAATTTATTATAACATATACTATTGAAATATTATGATTGTCACAATTGATGGAACATCCGCCTCAGGAAAAAGCACCACTGCAAAGGAGGTTGCAAGGAAACTGGGTTTTGTCTATATAGATACAGGTGCTATGTATAGAGCAGTCGCATTATACTGTATTGAAAATAGAATAGATATCCATAATAGGAAGGCCGTTGCGGATGTATCACACAAGATTGACATACGATTTGAGTTTGGGAATGATAAAAATCATATTTTTTTGAACAACAAGAAGGTAACAAATCTCATACGGACAGAGGAAGTAGGCAGTGTAGCTTCAACCATCGCAACCTATAAATATGTACGCAGGAATTTGGTGGAAAAACAAAGGGAAATGGGGAGAAAAGAAAATGTAATATGTGAGGGTAGGGATATAGGAACGGTTGTGTTCAAGGATGCAGATGTAAAGATATATATGGATGCGGACCTTATAGAAAGAGCACAAAGAAGACAGAGAGAACTTGAGAGAACCGCTGATTTGCAATCTGTTATTGAATCGTTAAAAAAGAGGGATGAGCAGGATAAAATGAGAGTAGAAAGCCCGCTCAAAATACCTGAAGACGCTGTGATAATAGACACTACCCATTTATCCATAGAGGATGAAGTGGAGAAGGTGATAGAGGTGATAAGACAATACGAATATGATAAGAAAGATGAAAGACGGTGACCAGTAATCAGTAATCGGTAGACAAAAGACATACGACCAATGACTAATGACAACAGACTCAACGACTCAATGACTCATAACATAGTGTATGAAATTGCGATACAGGATAGCGGCAAGAGTTATAAATTTTATATGGCGCCTTCTCTTTGGGTTCAGGGTTAACAACAGAGAAAATATACCAGAGAAAGGTGGTGTTATTGTTGCGTCTAACCACCTCACGAACTATGACCCTCTCCTTGTAGGAGCTGCAATATGGAAGCGTGAAGCGTTCTTCTTTGCAAAAGAGGAACTGTTTATAATAAATCCATTCTATTCCTGGTTGCTTAAATATTTCAACGCATACAAGGTCAGTAGAATGGGAATAGATAAGGAGGCGATAAGACATACAGAGAAACTTTTGAAAAAAGGTCTATGCGTCATAATGTTTCCTGAGGGTACAAGGAGTCTTAAAGGGGTTCTTCTAAATGCCAAGCCCGGAGTTGGGTTTATCGCGGCAAGAACAAATGTGCCTGTAATCCCTGCATATATACACGGTGTAAACTTCTCACTCATCGCCCAATTTCTGAGAAAAGTGAAACCCCGAGTAATATTTGGCAAACCAATATATCCTGATATGTTCAAAGGCAAAATTAGAGAGAGGGCTGATGCAATATCGCAAGAGATTATGCAAAGCATTAGGGCATTATCAGAGGAGACCAGAATAAGCATGAACCACGGATGAACACAGCAAAATTTCAAAATCCGAATTTCTAATTTCCAATGAAAATCCAAATGTCAAATAGATTCGGCAAGTGCGGAGTAATGAAATACTGTTTTTGGAGTGC
>PEYP01000076.1 GCA_002774315.1 Candidatus Stahliibacteriota bacterium CG08_land_8_20_14_0_20_40_26 | reverse complement strand
CAGGTCGTCATATATGTCATTTCCTCCTATGTATTTTACCCTTATATCCCTCGGAAGGGCAAAGAGGTGGCTCACAGGAGCCTTAATCGCCGGGGTGGTTCTCTTTGCTGTTTTAAGACCCGAAGTTATCGTAAACAGGATAAAATACACAGTTACAGCTGAGAAGCCCTACTCCATACAGGTTTTTGGAACAGAACTGGACCCTTCAGCTTCTGATAGGATTCGTTCCTGGCGGGGAGCCCTGAGGGAATGGACAGGTTATCCGTTTTTAGGGACAGGTGTGACAGGCTGGAAATTTGTTGACGGACAGTATATGAGGACACTGGTAGAGACAGGAATTGTTGGTATTATAGCATTTTTCTATCTCATTTTTTCTATCCTTAAGCATTCGCTAAGGATATTCAGACAGACAGGGGATAATCTATATAAGGGACTATCTCTGGGATTAATAGCTGCATTCGTTGGCATTCTATTTCACGCAGTGACTGCAAATTCGTTTATCATAATCAGAATAATGGAACCATTCTGGTTTCTGGCAGGTATGGTGATGGCAATACCAGAACTGGAGAAAGAAATTTAACCACACCTGCCTGCCGCAGGCAGGGATGAACACACCTGTCTACCGACAGATAGAGATGTTCACAGATAAAAATATAGTAAATACTTATCCACTTACCTCACCCAATCTATAGAGCGAAAATATAATTACACTTTTATAATATAGCACATTTTCTGGCAGATGTCAAGTAATTTTTTTTTGACATTTTCAAAAAGAGATTGAAACATTTCAATGGAAGGCAAATGAAATGGAAAAGTATTTTATTTATATACCATATTTATTAAGAAGCTCAAGTAATCCCTTCTTACCAAGACCAGTTTGTTTCTCACTGAGAATTGCCATTAGTGTAGCCTTAGGAAGAGATGCTTTCGTATCAGGGATAACTGTGACTAAAATTCGGTCGCCAACTTTCTTGGTTAGAGAAATTCCGTGGGTAGCTTTTCTGTTTTCTTTCCAACCATCTTTTTCAAGAAGTCTGATTAGTTGTTTACCAGTAATAGCAGGAAGCTTGGTATATTTCATGCTGAAACCCTTTTCTCAAGTGGTTGGATATATGACTGTATAAAAGCTGATCTATCGAGCGGCACTTTGATAGTAACTTGCTCAGTCTTCTTAGGTTTACGAGAATGAAAATGTATATTATTTTCCCTAAAAAAGCGTTCCCGTTCACCTACATCCTCAAGGGTATTCAGATGAAGCAATACAGCCTCTTTCAGTCTTTCTTGTGCTTCCGGAAGAGAACGGCCAAAAGTAGCTGTGCCAAGTTCTTCGCAATATGCAGTCCATCTTTTATCGTCTTTATGGAATTTAACAGTCACTACAATATACCCAGCGATTTTCATAATCCACCTCCTTTCTGGATATATTATACAGCCTTTTTTTTGATTTGTCAAGTAAAAAATACATTTTAAAAATATTTTGTATCTCTTTATATTTCACAAAGATACCTGTCTACCGACAGGTAGAAGTGAATTATACAAAAAGCAATCATTGATTTCAGGGATATTTTTGCTTTGAAATACCACAAAGAGAGGGTAATTTGACTTACATAAGTAAAAACGAAAGTAGGAATAATGTAAAACGGCATCTTTAATAAACAACTAGATGGAGGCAATAATGGAGAATATTCTTTATTGTGGTGATAATCTTGAGATTTTACAAAGAGATATTGATAAGGAAAGCGTAGATTTGATTTATATGGACCTCCCATTCTTTAGCTACAAGCAGTATGAAGTTATCTGGGTGCTGAGGCTTTTGAGACAATTGTAACACTTATGAAGAAACGGTCTAAACGAGGAGGGTAAGATGATTATAATAGTTATACTTCTGATAATGATGCTTGGGCTATTTGGTATTATAGGGGTAATTATAATTCAAAGGAACCAATCAATGGCAAAAAAGAAAGCCAAATTAATACTAAAGGCAGGTAAAATTGAGAATCTAAAGGAATTTAAACAAATAAGTAAAATTCTGGCTACAATGAGAAATGATTTAGAAGATGAAGATTTATGGAGAAGACTGCAAAAACTTTACCGAACCATTGAATAATTCTGAAAGGAGGCCAATAGTAATGATTGAGCTTAAAAGATTTGGGATAGAATTATCTAAAAAGCACTTGAAACAGGTAACCTCTTATGCTATCAATGCGGGATGTGAATGGATTTTATTAACGAATGGTTGGGAATGGAAGGTATATCATGTAGAATTTGGTCAGCCCCCTAAAGTTGAAATTTTGGATCGTTGGAACTTAATGGAAGATGGGATTGACGAATTAGTTAGGAAATTTGAAATCATTAATTATAAGTCACTCAAGCATGATAGATTGAATAAGATTTGGAAACGAGTAAAAGTTCTTGCACCGAGTTCATTGTTGGCAGCCATAGTTGCAGAAGACACCCTCAAAACTATAACACGCAATCTACGCAAAAATACTGGAATACTGGTCAATAGTGAAGAAGTTTATACGGGTATTAGCAAATTATTAAATGAAGCGGCAGCGATTGCGATGAGTAATATTAAGATACCGAAACCTGCTGAACGAGTAAAGAAACCCAAAATAAAAGAGGACAAAGAGAATCAAATCGAAGAAGAATCTACCTCCTAATTAAAATAACTATGGCATTTTAAAATAACTATAGCATTCCTACGAAAAAGGGGTAAAGTCTGGTATGTATGTATATTGGTATGATCTGGAAGGACGGTTGGCTGTATCTCTTGCCGCAAAGGATACTAAAGCAAGTAACATGCGAACAAAAAGCGATTTTGAAGAAAAACTTAAACATTTATCAGAAAGCCCACCGACTCGATAGGGTTTCATAAAAGCAAAGACTTAAAAGAGTATATTCTATGGTGACCCCAAAAGAAGCCACTACTGGACTATTAACTCCTAAGGAGGAGAGAGTTCTGGCAACGAGGAGATAAGATGGCATTATTTAAAAAGTTCTTCAGAAGAAAGAGTGGGCGTAAATCTAATAGAACATCAGAAATTCCCGAAGGAATCGCTTATGCTTATTGGAGTTGTCTTTGTGATGATGAAAGCTGTGAAGAGTGTAAATCGTTGGAAGGAACCGCTTGGATTCCTTATTTAGTAAGTGTGACAGAGCCACCCTTGTCATCTTGCAAAAGTCTCGAGGGCTGTCGATGCATAGTTGTATATATAGGGAAAGAAGAACGGGGAGCAAATGATATTTCTGAATTCATACGTAAGTCAGGCGGAAAAGTAACGAGTGAACAACTTGAACAGTATGAGGAAGGTAAAATGGATTGATAAAGGGTTGCCTTGTTGTAAATATGATTGGCTGTGTCTATTGGGGTAAGCGACGCTTCGAAGAATAGGGAGACACTAACCAAAAGCAATTTTGAGGTAGAACTTAAGCGTCTATTAGAAAGCCCACTAAGTAGGGATTCATTCATAGAAGCAAAGTATTAAAGAAATGTGTTTTATGGCGGTTCAAGAAGAAACCACCGCTGGACTATTGACCCCTGAGAGTTGGTGAGTTAAGGGGATAAGTATTTAACCTAATAACTCTTGCCGGGAGGTAA
>PEYP01000138.1 GCA_002774315.1 Candidatus Stahliibacteriota bacterium CG08_land_8_20_14_0_20_40_26 | reverse complement strand
TTTATTGCCGGACTTTGCCCAGATTGAATCTGACCCATTTACCTTGAATCTTTCACAATACGAGACATGGCTTGATGAACGCCGACCCTTCTTCCTTGAAGGCAAAGATATCTTTCGAATGTCTGATTTAGGCCAGGGTGCAGGTTTCTATCACCCACTCGATATCTTTTATTCCCGTAGGGTTGGCAAATCTATAAATGGTGAATCAGTGCCAATTCTTGGAGGGATAAAACTGACTAACAAATCAGAAGACTGGAATTTTGGAGCTTTTGGTGCATATACAGATTCCTTGAGGTATTTAGAAGATGATACGATAGCAACAATTGAGCCTCGCCGTTCCTTTGGAGTGCTGAGGGTAAAGCGCAAGGTGTTAGAGACCTCAAAAATTGGAATGCTTTTTAGTGGAACAGTAATAGATAAAGACAACTACAACTATGCCTTTGGACTTGATGGGGCGTATCGTTCTGGTGTGAATCAATTCATTTTTCAAGGGGCACTGAGTGATAGGAATAAAAAGAAGGGCTGGGCAATTTCATCTGCCTATCTTGGGTTTATCAAAGATTTTTTGGTTTTAGGCACTTTGGATGCAGTGCAAGATTCCTTTGATGTAGATGACATTGGGTTTATCCCCTGGGTTGGTATGAAGAAGTTTATGTTCGGTTGTGGACCTTTTAGGACTTATCCAAAAGGTTTTGTAAGGAATCTTCTTATTGCTCCAGTGATTGTTGTTGTTCAGGAACCAGGAAGTAAAAACTGGTCAAAACTTGCTGGTTTTGTAATAAATCCAAATTTTCGCAATTACTGGGGATTTAATTTAGAATTCAGTGCTGGGCAGTATTTTGAAGAGGATATTGACTATTTCCTCCGCAGCATTAGTCTTTCGGTCTGGGGTAATGGCACAAATTACCATACAAATTTTGGCAGTAATTACAGTTATAGTTATAATTACAATCGTGAGTTTCTGGCGTATCAGGCTAAAAACTGGTTCTGGGGCGCATATAATGCAGTTCCACGCACCCGTCTCTCTTTATCATTAGATAACTGGATTGAGTGGGATACACTAAATACAATTATTGCTGTTACAACTAAAGCAACGCCAAGAATTGATTTTGCAATAACTGAGGTTATGAGTCTGGGAATTTTTAATGAATTCGTAACGGAGATACCGGCAACAAATTTAAGCAAGACAGAGTTGACATCCAATCGTGTTGGTCTTTTATTCTCCTGGAATTTCTTACCTAAAAGCTGGCTTTATATTGCCTTGAATGACCATCGGGAACAAAACGACGATGCAAAACTTGAACTCCAGAACCAAATCGGGGCAATCAAGGCAAAGTATCTGCTTTACTTTTAAAGCCCATTGGGGTCACCTTTCTCAACCTCTTCCAAGAGAGGTCTCTGAAAAAATACCCAGAGACCTCTGATTACACAGATTTTGAAGAAAGATTACACCGATTCTTATGCATTTTTCAACATTTTCTTAATCTATGTAATCTATATTTAATCAGTGTAATTAGAGATTTCTGGGCTTTTTCAGAAATCTCCAAGAAAGTCCTTGACATTTTGTAAAATTCGTGGTACAATAAAAATATCCACTATCCACTTTCCTATAATGTGACAGAAAAACAAAGGGATAAAAAATAAGGAAGAAAAATCTCTTTCCGTCTCTTCAAATCCCTGTTGAAAAAAATAACAGGAAGGGAGAAAGGAGCCCTGTAGAAGTCATAGTGGTAACTGAAAAAGGAGGGATTATGTCTATGAACAAACGGTATATAGCACTTGGGCTTGTTTTAGTTATGGCTTTACTGTCCGTGAGTTGTGCGCCCGGAAATGAACGCTGGGATCAAGAGATCAATCCTGAACAAAAGGCAGGGTTTTCTGGGCGGGAGTATGGCATGGATTAATTATTGTTATTACCTTTATTGTAAGCCTGTTTACAAGTGATGTTGGGTTATATGAAATTAACAATACAGGATGGCCTTACAACTGGGGTTTCTTAATTGGGCTGTTCTCATCAGTAGGTGGCGGCATTCGTATCGGGAGAAAGAGGCGAAGACACAGAAGGTATAACTGGGATGAGATTGGTGATATGATTGAGGAAAGAGTGCATAAGGAAGTTGAAGCCTGGTTAGACGAAACCGAAAAAGAAAAGGAATGGCAAGAAATAGCCAAAAAGATTGAGGAAAAGATTAAAAAGAACCTGAAAGAATGGGCTGAAAAAGAATAAAAAGGTGGTCATTTGAGCACTGCGCCGAGATTGAAGCCCCTTTTGACTTTTTGAAGTAAGGGGAATACACAAAATATTATACAAGGAGGTGTAAGATGCAACAGTATTATAGAGGGAAAAACGGGTCACACTCATTGCCACAGGATGTATAATAGGCTTGTTGCTGATTATCTTTCTTTCTCGTGCCATAAAGGTTGTATCGCCAGGTTTTGTAGGCGTAAGGGTTCTTTTTGGCAAGGTAGTTGAGCCAACCTTAAAGGAGGGCTTGCACTTTGTTAATCCGCTTGCGTCGGTTATTAGACTAGATACAAGAACACAAGCATATACGATGAGTGGAATGGCGGGAGAGGGAAAAATTCGCGGCGATGATGCAATATCTGCTTTAACGAAGGAAGGATTAAGGGTAAAACTTGACCTTACTATTTGGTATAGGGTAGATCCAGAGAAGGCAGGTGAGATTTACAGGACAATAGGCATGGGTTACGAAGATAAGATAGTACGACCGGGTGTACGTACAGTGATCAGGGATATTACCTCTCGATTTACTACTGAGGATATATACGCTGAGAAGAGACCACAGGTTACAGCGAGTATTCAGGATATGGCAAAGGAGATGCTTAAAGAGAGAGGCATGATATGCGAAAAAGTACTTGTGAGGAATGTGGCCTTGCCCGATAAGGTGAGAGACGCTATAGACTTAAAGTTGGCTGCTGAGCAGGATGCCCTGAAGATGGAATTTGTGCTTAAGAAGGCGGAGAAACAGGCAGAGGTTAAGGT
>PEYP01000150.1 GCA_002774315.1 Candidatus Stahliibacteriota bacterium CG08_land_8_20_14_0_20_40_26 | reverse complement strand
CAGTCCCACCTCTTGGATACAGAACATATCGTATCGTAGAATCCCAAAAAATATGCGGGCAGAAGGATAGTCTCCAGAATTTATTCTACAGGGTAGAGATAGACCCTCTTACAGGCGGTATATCAAGCATATATGATATAGAAGAGGGGACAGAGCTGGTAGGCACGGGTGAACCTCTCGCTAAATACGTATATAATGGGAACCAGGGTCCCACATCAGTTGAAATTATACCTGGAGAAAGTGGTCCCCTCTTTGAAAGCCTTGTTATAAATATGGAAGCACCCGGCTCTCGTGGCGTAAGGTCACAGGTGATTCTCTATAAGCATGTAAAGAAACTAGAGATAAACATTACAATCGATAAGAAAGAACCCGTATCTCCAATGGAATCGATACATTTTCCATTTCATTTTGCTTCTCTTGGTGATGTTTTTTATGATATACCATCGGGTATGGTTAACCTATACGATGATGAACTGTCCGGATTTCGCACACTCCATTATGCTGTCCAGCATTATGTAGCCGTTCTTGGAGATGGAATGAATTGTGTCCTTGCATCAAATGCTCCGCTTTTCAGATTCTTAACTGATTCACCCTCTTTTGACTGTCTTGTTCACTTCGCCAGCCAGGGTGGTCTATACAGGGCATCAACGGGACTTATCACATTTCGCTTTGGGATAACAAGTGGTGAGGATTTATCTCCTGATAGATTTGCCTATTCTTTCTCAAATCCTCTCATCACCCTACCAGTTTCTTCAGGAAGCGGGAGTCTACCAGAAGGGGAATATAGTTTTATCAATATTGAACCAGATTTCATGAGGCTATTGACCCTAAAGAAGGCAGATGACGGGCATGGACTAATTTTGAGATTGAAAAATCCATACGATATATCCTCTTCTTTAAGAATCAATTGCGGGTTTAATCTGAATTCTGCCTATCTTACTACGATTCTTGAGGAAAACATACAAAATCTCACTGTAGATTCAAACTCAATTGAATTTCCAGTTTCTCCACATTTAATAAGTACAGTAAGACTTATTCCTTCACCCTGGGGTACGGATGAAGCTTCGGGGGTTTCCTGGCTCAAGGTGTTTCCAAATCCTGCACTGGGAGAAGTATATTTTAGTTCAGAACTTCCTGGTCAGATGGAAGTTGACATTTTTGACATTGGTGGGGGGCTTATACGTTCAATTTCAGGCGAAAATCCAAGATGGTTACTTACTGATAATCAAGAAAGAGAGGTCCCATCTGGAATATACTTTTATAGGGCAAAAATTGGTTTGATAGAAAAGACAGGAAAAGTTGTAATTATTGGAAGGAGATAAGATGGGTAAATATATAGGACATGTAATTTCAAACACGCACTGGGATAGAGAGTGGCGATACAACTTTGAGGAGACAAGATTGGTAAAAAATTTGGTGGTGTAATGAAGGAGGGTTATACACCAACTTCATACGGGCAGATATCCCAGATTGCTCAAATCTACAAAGAATTCGGAATAGACACCATAACTTTTTACAGGGGAATAACACCTGATGAGTATGATACAGAATATATCCTTGGTTCAAGGATGGTAGATATAGAAACGATTATTGAAAATGTTGCAGAGGACCATAGATTAAGAGTTAAGTAAAATTTTTTGTTAAAAAGGGAAAAAAAACACCCTCCTTTTTATCATACTATTGTTTTTTGTTTTTCTAAAATATCAAGCAATTTTTTTCTTGACATTTGCCATAAAATGTGCTATATTATACTGTAAGCATAGTTTTTTTTCTCCATATTTAGGTGAGTTAAGTGGATAGCATTTATCGCAATATCGCAATTACCACAGATCCTATCAGGGTTTGGTATCTTTACAGCAGTCTTATGGAGGGGTATAGAGGGAGAGAAAGCAGAATATACACTTGAGGGACCGGATGGTTCAAGGGTATTTTTATGTCGTCTCGACCCAAGATCTGGATATTCAAAGAGCCTTTGTGTTACCGGATCAGTAAAAGGAATTAACAATTTTAGGCAAGAAGAGATAGATAGGAATACAAGCCATCATCTCTTGCTTATGTTTGGTGGTGACCATCAATTTCCAGACTCAAATCTCCCAGAACTCATTAGAAAAATAAACCCATCACTTGATGATATAAAGGTTATTCAATCAAACTTAGAGGATTACACTAAATCAGTGAGAAAAGAAATAGGAAATCCCGAAAATTTATACGGAGAGCAGAGGGGCGGAGTAAAATATGCCCCAATCCTTCCTGGAGTCCTCTCATCTCGTGTATATCTCAAGCAGAAAAATGAAAAGTCACAAAACCTTCTTGAAAGGCGGGTGGAACCTTTCTCATCGATAAATCTGTTGCTTGGAAGTACTTATAGAAGAAGTATTATAAAAGGTATATGGAAATACCTTCTTCAAAACCATGCCCATGATTCAATCTGTGGGTGCGGTATAGACGATGTTCATCTTGATATGGAAAGAAGATTTTCATGGGTAGAGCAGATAGGGAAACATATCTTAAAAGGGAGTCTTAACGGTATTATACAAAATATGAACATACCTCATCAGTCTATTGTTGTTTTCAATCCTCTAAATTGGGAAAGAGGGGGACGGGTAAATGCACCAGTAGAATTTGAAGATGGTGAGGAGTTTATATTGACTGACGGAGATGATAAAGTACCTTATGAGATAATAAGCAAGAAGGTCGTCAATAAAGTCGTTGTTAGCCCACAGATTCATATTGAGAAGAGGACAAAAATGAAAATTGGTTTTGAGGCAAAGGCTATTCCTTCAGTTGGATATAAAACTTATATTATCAAGAAGGGTAAGATAACCTTTTCTAACCAGCTTCAATCAGGTGATAGGTGGGCAGAAAACGAAAACTTGAAGATAGAACTTGACAAAAATGGTACATTAAGCATCTTGGATAAAAACAAAAATGAGATTTATAAAGGCCTTAACTATTTTGAAGACTCAGTAGACAGTGGGGACGAATACAACTATTCACCCCCATCTAATAATATGTCCTATTCAGGAGATCTGTTGACAATTGACCTCCATAAATGTTAATATCAAATGGGTGGTGGAAGAGCAGGTGCTCTTGAACCATCCA